>NZ_JACVVG010000100.1:0-675 GCF_016647875.1 Pseudomonas sp. S36
CACTTCGGCCTGCTCCAGCAGGCGCGCTTCGATCTCGCCCAGCTCGATACGCAGCCCGCGGATCTTCACCTGGTGGTCGATGCGACCCATGTACTCGATCACCCCGTCGGCGCGCTGACGCGCCAGGTCGCCGGTACGGTACAGCCGTTGGCCCACCCCGAACGGGCTGGCCACAAAGCGTTCGGCGGTCAACCCCGGGCGGCGGTGGTAACCCCGCGCCAGCCCTTCCCCGCCCAGGTACAGCTCGCCCACCACCCCGGCCGGCACCGGCGCCAGGTCGTGGCTCAGTACATAGGTGCTCAGGTTGGCAATCGGCTGGCCAATCGGCACGCTGTCCTGCCCTTCTTCACGGCACGTCCAGTGGGTCACGTCGATGGCCGCCTCGGTCGGCCCGTACAGGTTGTACAGCCCCGCATTCGGCAGCTTGGCGAACACCTGCTGCTGGGCATCCACCTGCAACGCCTCACCGCTGCACACGATGCGTTTGAGGCTGGTGCAACCGGACACCCCAGGGTCTTGCAAAAACACCTGCAGCATCGACGGCACGAAGTGCAGCGTGCTGACCTGCTCACGCTCGATCAACGCCACCAGCCGCGCCGGGTCGCGGTGATCGCCCGGGGCGGCCACCACCAGGCGGGCACCGACCATCAGCGGCCAGAAGAACTCCCACACCGA
>NZ_JACVVG010000101.1:0-604 GCF_016647875.1 Pseudomonas sp. S36
AAGTAGGCTCCCACTGCTTGTACGCATACGGTTTCAGGTTCTATTTCACTCCCCTCTCCGGGGTTCTTTTCGCCTTTCCCTCACGGTACTGGTTCACTATCGGTCAGTCAGTAGTATTTAGCCTTGGAGGATGGTCCCCCCATATTCAGACAAAGTTTCTCGTGCTCCGTCCTACTCGATTTCATTGACAAGAGATTTTCGTGTACGGGGCTATCACCCACTATGGCCGCACTTTCCAGAGCGTTCCACTAATCTCAAACCAACTTAAGGGCTGGTCCCCGTTCGCTCGCCACTACTAAGGGAATCTCGGTTGATTTCTTTTCCTCAGGGTACTTAGATGTTTCAGTTCCCCTGGTTCGCCTCTTGCACCTATGTATTCAGTACAAGATAACCAGCTTGTGCTGGCTGGGTTCCCCCATTCAGAGATCTCTGGATCACAGTCTGTTTGCCGACTCCCCAAAGCTTTTCGCAGGCTACCACGTCTTTCATCGCCTCTGACTGCCAAGGCATCCACCGTATGCGCTTCTTCACTTGACCATATAACCCCAAGCAATCTGGTTATACTGTGAAGACGACATTCGCCGAAAATTCGCATGTTGCGCTT
>NZ_JACVVG010000102.1:0-529 GCF_016647875.1 Pseudomonas sp. S36
CGCATGCTCATACGAAGCACTGGTTTGGCCGGCCTTGATGGTGACCTGAGCATTGTTGCTCAGGGTCACGACCAGGTCATGAGCCAGTGCAGTGTTCACATGGACGGTGAAGGTTGGTTTGACGTTTTCCGCGACCGAAGTCTGGTCAGCGGTAATGGTCACCTGCACCAGATCGCCCTGGTTACCGGTGCCTGGAGTGCCCGAGCCTGATTCGTCAGTGACGGTGGTGCTGACCGGCGTCTTGTCGAGCGTCAGTTGTTCAAACTTCCAGACATCCGCACCGCTTACCGATTCGATGGCGTTCTGCACTGGCGGGTTAGCGCCGACATACACGTTATCCGGCGCTGTCGCGGTTGCCGAACCCACGGTGCTGTTTGCCGGAACCACGACTGTAGTGCCGTCTTTAAGATGGAAATACAGTTCGGCGTGGCTGTTGATCGGCAAGCCATCTTTGTTGGTCAGCGTCACGGTGTAGGTAATGTCGCCACCTTCGGTGACCGACGAAGTCGCGGTCAACTTGGCGACTACT
>NZ_JACVVG010000104.1:0-418 GCF_016647875.1 Pseudomonas sp. S36
AACCACCATCACCATCCCGGCGAACGGCACCACGGGCTCGGTCACTGTGACCGCGCCAGACAACGTCTATGTGGGTGCGAATGATCCGGTCGTCAAATCCATCGCTTCGGTAACGGGCGCTGACGTTGACAAGTTCGAGCAACTGACCCTGGATAAGACTCCGGTCAGCACGACTGTCACCGATGAGCCAGGTTCGGGCACTCCAGGCACGGGTAACCAGGGCGATCTGGTGCAAGTCACCATCACCGCCGACCAAACTTCGGTCGCAGAAAACGTCAAACCGACCTTCACCGTACAGATCAACACTGCACTGGCCCACGACTTGGTCGTGACCCTGAGCAACAACGCTCAAGTCACCATCAAGGCCGGCCAAACCAGTGCTTCGTATGAGCATGCTGCGCAGGGCGATGACGTTTAC
>NZ_JACVVG010000105.1:0-406 GCF_016647875.1 Pseudomonas sp. S36
CCCCCCCCCCCCCCCCCCCCCCCCCCCCCCCCCCCCCCCCCCCCCCCCGGCTCGGACGTAGCGTACGACAGTACCAGTGCGGCCAGCATGGCCAGTAGCGCACCATGGCCGAAGCGGGTCTGCACCATGTCGCGCAGGATGAACACCAGCCCACCCCAGGCAGACCAGATGACGTCCAGGTTCGGGGCGCTGGAAAAGGCATAGTTGATCAGCACGACGCTGCTGATGTAGGCGATCAGATAAAGCATGGCGAGTCATCGGTGGGCAAGCCGCACAGAGTACCGCTGGCTTCTTCGCGGGTAAACCCGCTCCCACAGGGAATATGGTTTGCTTATTGAGTCACCGCCCGCACGGTAGCGCAGTACGGATTAGTTGATTAAAAAGCCTGTGGAATTAACTGTCTGCC
>NZ_JACVVG010000106.1:0-393 GCF_016647875.1 Pseudomonas sp. S36
CCGTAGTGAGGGAACCCCGAAGCGAAGCGTAGGGGCCGGATGACGGGAGCGACCGGTTTTTGGTTCCTTTTTGCCACGACAAAAAGGGACTCGCCGTAAGGGCGAAAAGGTGATTAAGCGTCACCCTCGCAAACGGACTATGCCCATTCTCAACACCCACGCAAAGCAATGAAGCTTCAAGCTTCAAGCTTCAAGCTTCAAGAACATTCAGGGCAGGCGCATACACTGAGCAAACATTCTTTAGCGCATGTGGCGCTTAGTCACCTTTCCGCCCTTACGGCGGGTTACTTTGGTCGCGGCCAAAGTAACCAAAGCCGCCCCGCTCCCGTCATCCGGCCCCTACGCTTCGCTCCGGGGTTCCCTCGCTCCGGGCTTGCTCCCGGGAGGACCGCG
>NZ_JACVVG010000107.1:0-334 GCF_016647875.1 Pseudomonas sp. S36
CTCCGCCAGCGGCACCGTGAGCATCAACGCACCAGACGACGTGTATGTGGGTGGTCAGCCTGCGATCGTGAAGGCGATCACCGACCTGGCAGTGGCTGGCGACAAACAGTTCGAGAACTTGGTGGCTAGCAAAAACTCGGTCACCACCGCCGTGACTGACGAGCCTGCTGGCCAGGGCGATCTGGTACAGGTCAACATCGTCGCCAACCAGGCCTCTGTAAACGAGGCTACGGCACCGACCTTCACCCTTAGCTTGAACCGTGCACTGGACAAGGACCTGACTGTCACCCTGAGCAACAACGCCACCGTGGTGTTCAAAGCAGGTGAAACCAGC
>NZ_JACVVG010000108.1:0-332 GCF_016647875.1 Pseudomonas sp. S36
CTGTAGGAGCGAGCGCAGCTCGCGATGGGGCGCCCAGCGCCCCCTGCAACCCGTGACCCAACGCTGATATCGCCGGGGCTGCGTTGCAGCCCATCGCGACCTGCGGTCGCTCCTACAGTAATCGGCATACATATCCCCCCTGTAGGAGCGAGCGCAGCTCGCGATGGGGCGCCCAGCGCCCCCTGTAACCTGTGACCCAACGCTGATATCGCCGGGGCTGCGTTGCAGCCCATCGCGACCTGCGGTCGCTCCTACAGTAATCGGCATACATATCCCCCCTGTAGGAGCGAGCGCAGCTCGCGATGGGGCGCCCAGCGCCCCCTGCAACCTGT
>NZ_JACVVG010000109.1:0-328 GCF_016647875.1 Pseudomonas sp. S36
GTCACCCTGAGCAACAACGCCACCGTGGTGTTCAAAGCAGGTGAAACCAGCAAGTCCTACACCGCACCAGCCCAGGGCGATGATGTCTTCAAAGACGAAGGCAAAATCCAAGTGGGCATCACCAAGGCCGAAGTCCCTAACGCCACGTTCGAGAACCTGGTCATCGGCGGCCCGGCGTCGGTAAACGTCACCGACACCATCAGCAAGGTCACCGCTGTGTTGTCTGTGGATAACAACACCGTGGTAGAAGGTGGCAAGATCACCTATACCGTCACCTTGGTGAGCGAAGACAGCAGCCTGCCAGTCACTGGCCACGGCGGTGTGACCG
>NZ_JACVVG010000010.1:0-137492 GCF_016647875.1 Pseudomonas sp. S36
CGGCGCATCGCGAGCTGCGCTCGCTCCTACGTTTGTTTCGGGCCAATTATTGCTTTTGGGGTTGTACGCAAAGGTGTTCACGCCTGGTGAGCTCGATCAAGCAACACCGGCCCTGCACTTCCAGCTCCTGCAACCCTTCCCCAGGCTCCAGCCGCAAGCAGTCGTACAAATCCAACCGCTGCGTGTCCGCGCCCGTGACCGCCACTTCCACCCCACTGGCGGCGGCGAACAGCAATATCACAGACGCCGAACTGTACAGCCGGGTAGTGGCCTCCAGCCATTGCAGGCGCGCCTGATACCGCAGCGGGGCATAGATCAGGTTGAAGTCACGGATAGCGCCACCCAGCAGCGTGCAACTCACCTGGCTGGCGCCGTTGAAAGCAAACGCATCGAAAGGCAACAGCGGTCGACTGGCCTGCCCGTCCACCAGCAGGCGCATGCCCTCGCCCTGCAGCACGGTGATGACCCGCTGATAACCGGCGAAGGCAGAAAAACCACCGGACGCCTCGATATCAGCAATCGACAGCCGCCAGCCAAACCCCTCCAGGCCCTCGCCATCGTCGCGGGCGATTTCTTCGGTGAAACCGCCGCCGTTCTTCCACGGCATGCGGGGGTAGTCGCGTGCGCGCAACACCTGCAAGCGGATCATTTGCTGAATCGCCCTTCCAGGCGATGACGTGAGCCGGGGTGAATCAGCCGTGCAGCCGTGACCGGCTGCCGACCCGACCAGGTGCGGCGGCGAATGAGCAGGCAAGGTTCGCCACGCTCGATCTGCAACAGGCGGCACTCCTCAGGCTCGGCAAGAATCGCCTCCACCACGTGCTCGCCCTCGGTCAGTGGCGCGACCTGCGACAAATAGGCGTAAGGCGTCTGCCGGGTGAAGTCCTGTTTCAGGTAGTCCGGCGCGATGGCCGCGTTGACGTAGCGGTCCTCGATCTGCACCGGCGTGCCGTTCTCGAAATGCACGATCAGCGAGTGGAACACCCGCTGGCCCTCACGCATATCCAGGGCCAGCGCCCGCTCGGAACCCGCTGCTTCTTCGGCCAAGGTAATCACCTGGCAGCTGTGCTGGTGACCACGGGCGGCGATTTCGTCGGCAATGTTGTTCACTTCGAACAGCGCCGAACGCCCCTTGGGCTCGGCCACGAAGGTGCCCACGCCCTGCATGCGCACCAGCAGGCCCTCGGCGGTAAGCTCGCGCAAGGCGCGGTTGATGGTCATGCGGCTGAAGCCCAGTTGGTTGACCAGCTCGCTCTCCGAAGGCACGCGGTGATGCGGCGGCCAGCTGCCATTGTCGATCTGCTGGGCGATCATCTGCTTGACCCGCGCATACAGCGGCGCCGGGCCCTCGCCCATCTGGGCAACGAGCGCGGAGACAGGAGGTGTCGGCACGGCGTGGATCCTTGTCGATAGAAATGAACGGTAGCTTGCCGCAGTTTACCCGGCAGGCAAACAGCTGTATATGTATATACAAGCTAATAACAACAGGATTCCTGCCGATGTCCACCTACTTTGCCGAGCGCGCCCTGCTGCCCACCGGCTGGGCCCGCGACGTGCTGATCGAGGTGGCCAGCACTGGCCACATTGCCCGCATCGAGGCAGGGGCATCGCCCGCGGGTGCCGAGCAGGTGAAGGGGCCGCTGCTGCCCGGCATGCCAAACCTGCACTCCCACGCGTTTCAACGGGCCATGGCAGGCCTGGCGGAAGTGGCAGGCAACCCCAATGACAGCTTCTGGACCTGGCGCGACCTGATGTACCGCCTGGTCGGGCAGATCAGCCCCGAGCAGTTGCAGGTCATCGCGTGCCAGTTGTACATCGAAATGCTCAAAGCCGGTTATACCTCGGTCGCTGAATTCCACTACGTGCACCATGCCCCATCCGGCCAGGCTTACGACGACCCGGCCGAGTTGTCGCGGCGTATCAGCGCAGCGGCAGCCGACAGCGGTATCGGCCTTACCTTGTTGCCGGTGCTTTACAGCCACGCAGGTTTCGGCGGCCAGACACCGAGCGAGGGGCAGCGGCGCTTCATCAACACCACCGGGCACTACCTGGAACTGCAATCGCAGCTGGCCCCGCTGATGGCAGCGCAACCCGCGCAGCGCCTGGGCCTGTGCTTCCATTCGCTGCGGGCAGTAACGCCCGGGCAAATCGCCGATGTACTGGCCGCCAGCGACCCGCACTGCCCGGTACATATCCACATCGCCGAACAACAGAAAGAAGTGGACGACTGCGTGGCCTGGAGCGGCCTGCGGCCGTTGCAATGGCTGCATGAGCATGTGCAGGTGGACCCGCGCTGGTGCCTGGTGCATGCCACCCATGCCGAGCCCCACGAAGTCACCGCCATGGCCCGCAGCGGCGCAGTGGCCGGGCTGTGCCTGACCACCGAAGCCAACCTGGGTGACGGCCTATTCCCGGCGGTGGATTACCTGGCCCAGGGCGGGCGCCTGGGTATCGGCTCGGACAGCCACGTATCACTGAGCGTGGTGGAAGAACTGCGCTGGCTGGAATATGGCCAACGCCTGCGTGACCAACGGCGCAACCGCCTGTATGGCCGCGAACAACCCATGGTGGGCCGCACACTGTACGACGCGGCGCTTGCAGGTGGGGCCCAGGCGCTAGGGCAACCCGTTGGCGAACTGGCGGTAGGCAAACGCGCCGACTGGCTGGTACTGGATGGGCACGACCCTTACATCGCAACCGCGAACGGCGATGCCATTCTCAACCGCTGGGTGTTCGCGGGTGGCGACCGCCAGGTACAGGACGTGATGGTCAACGGCCAGTGGGTGGTGCGCCAGGGCCATCACGCCCAAGAAGAGGTCAGTGCACAGGCCTTTACCCAGGTGTTGCGCGAACTGTTGGGTTGAATGCAGCAGGGCTGCCTGGCAGCCCCACCCCGTCAATGCATCTTGACGATCTGCTGATCGGAAGCGCGCCAGACCAGCCGGCTGGTGTCATAACCCTGCTGGCGTGCCTTGGCCAGCAAGCTCTCCCGCTGCCAGGCCGGCAGGCTTTGCGTGCGTGACAGAATCCACAGGTATTTGCGGTCCGGGCTGCCGACGATGGCGGTGCGATAGCGGTCGTCTACGTACAGAATCCAGTAGTCGCCCTTGGCTACGCCCGGCACCAGCTTGGTGAACCAGTTGTCGAATTCTACCCACAGCTTGTCGGTGTGGCCGGGCTCCTGAACCGTGGCATGGCCCTCGGCGCGCAGCCACTCATCGCCCATCGTGCGGCAACGGTTGAGTACGCCAAAGGTGCCGTCCGGCTTCAGGTTGTAATGGGCTTCGGACTGCTCGCAACCTGCCTGGTAGCGCATGGGCAGGCGCGCCAGCTCATACCACTTGCCCTGGTAACGCTTGAGGTCGACGTTGCCAGCTGTCTTGGGTGCCAGCGGATCATGCGCAGAGCCGGCGCAGCCCCCCAGCAGCATGGCCAGGCAGACACCGATCAGCAGGTACAGACGCCTCATTTGAGACCCTGCCCGGAATACATCAGCACTTTGTCGGAGGCGTACTGCACGCTGATGAAGCTCTTCTCGTCGCCCCACGTACAGCTGCTCATGCCCAGCGCGCCGGAGCACTCGGTAGGCGTGCCGAGCAACTGCTCGACCTCGGCCTTGTTCATACCGGCCTTGAGCCTGGAATAGTTTTCCTGGTTGATCTTGCTGCAGGCGGCCAGAACGACGCACAGCGACAACAGGGCGAGGGAACGCAACGACATGAGGGACACTCCTGACAATGGACACAGGCGAGTGGCCTGCAGTGGCCTTCGACGGGAAAAACGGTCCCAGGTTCCCTGATGCAGTGCTGCGGTGGGCACCAGGTAGGTGGGCGCTGTGCGCTGGGCGCGACGGGGTGCGCGGTAGGCCCTGCGATATCGGCGCTTTTTATGGGAAAGGGGGCGCTGTGCGCCCCATCGCGAGCTGCGCTCGCTCCTACGACGGCGGGGGTCAGAAGCGGGAGCCGGGCTCCAGCAGGAAGTCCATCTCTTCGCTGGTACTCGGCCGCTCCAGCACCAGGTTGCGGTGCGGGAACCGGCCAAAGCGCTCGATCACACGCTGATGCTGCTCGGCGTAATCCAGAAAGCCTTCGAACAGGCGGCGGCTGGGCTCAGGCTGCTCTTCCAGCAGCATCTGATAACGCTCCACGCACAGGTTCTGCCAGTCCAGCACTTCGGCATGCTCCAGCACCAGCAGCACGAACACCCGCTGGATAGGCAGCAACTGGTAGTCCCAGCCCTTCTGCAAGCCTTGCATGGCCACCACCTGGGCACGACGATCGCCCTCGAAGGCACGCGGCGTGTCGCGGTAGAGCATGCGTGGCAACTGGTCCAGCAGTATCAGCAGCCCCAGCCAGCCCTGCGGGCTTTGCTGCCACTCGTCGAGCCCGCCCGCCAGGGCCTGCTCCACGAGTTCGCCGAACAGCGCGTGCGCCTCGGCATCGTGCTGTTTGCCGAACCACTGCGCGCTTTTCTCGTCAGCCACGGCCTGGGCATTGCTGCCCCAACCGAACCACCACTCCAGCAACGGCTGCCAAGGTGCGAGCATGACTTACTCCTTGTGGTAGGCGGTTACGCGCTCGACCTCTTGCTTCGAGCCGAGGATCACCGACACACGCTGGTGCAGGCTGTCTGGCTGAATATCGAGGATGCGGTCGTAACCATTGGTGGAAGCGCCGCCGGCCTGTTCGATGATGAACGACATCGGGTTGGCTTCGTACATCAGGCGCAGCTTGCCCGGCTTGCTTGGGTCGCGGGCATCACGCGGGTACATGAACAGGCCGCCACGGGTCAGGATGCGGTGCACGTCGGCAACCATCGAGGCGATCCAGCGCATGTTGTAGTTCTTCTTCAACGGCCCGGTTTCACCCGCCAGCAGCTCGTCCACATAACGCTGTACCGGGGCTTCCCAGTGGCGCTGGTTGGACATGTTGATGGCGAACTCCGCGGTGGTTTCAGGCACCTGGATGTTCTCGTGGGTAAGCACGAAGCTGCCCAGCTCACGGTCCAGGGTGAAGCCTTTTACGCCGTTGCCCAAGGTCAGGATCAGCATGGTCTGCGGGCCATAGATGGCGTAACCCGCCGCAACCTGCTGGGTGCCTGGTTGCAGGAATGCGTTTTCGTTCAGGGTTTCGTTCTGGCTCAGGTACTCGGTTGGGCAACGCAGTACCGAGAAGATGGTGCCCACCGACACATTGACGTCGATGTTGGACGAGCCGTCCAGCGGGTCGAACACCAGCAGGTAAGCGCCCTTGGGGTAGCGCCCCGGGATCTGGTAGGCGTTGTCCATTTCTTCGGACGCCATGCCGGCCAGGTGACCGCCCCACTCGTTGGCTTCAAGCAGGATATCGTTGGAAATCACGTCCAGTTTCTTCTGGACTTCGCCTTGCACGTTTTCGGTGCCCATGCTGCCCAGCACGCCGCCGAGGGCGCCCTTGGACACGTGGTGGCTGATTTCCTTGCACGCACGCGCCACCACTTCGATCAGGAAGCGCAGATCGGCAGGGGTATTGTTGCTGCGGGTCTGCTCGATCAGATAGCGACTCAGGGTAACGCGGGACATGTATGGCTCCGAATGGATTGGGGATGAAAACCCACGCAGTTTACAGGGAGAGTGACAGGCTAGCGAGTCATGAGACTCGCCACGGCTGTCAGACGGCACATCAGGTCGGTAGTTCAGCGGCCGCCAGGCCGGTGGTCGGCATCCGGGCCTTCGCGGGTTCACCCGCGAAAGGGCCGGGGCAGTAGCCGATCACTCCAGCGCCTTCCAGATTTCGGTCGCGTACTCCCTGATGGTGCGGTCCGACGAGAACCAGCCCATGCGCGCCGTGTTCAGCACAGCCATGCGCCACCACTGCTGCGGCTGGTGCCACAGGTCCTCGACACGCTGCTGCGCATCCCAGTACGCATCGAAGTCGGCGCACACCAGGAAGCGGTCGTAACCCACCAGCCCATCGATCAACCCCACATAGCGCGACGGATCATCCGGCGAGAACACCCCACCGCGGATCGCCTCCAGCACATTGCCGAGGCGGCCGGATGCTGCAATGTCCTGCTCCGCGCCAAAGTCTCCGGCACGCTTGCGTGCCTCCACCTGCTGCGCGGTAAGGCCGAAGATGAACATGTTCTCGGCCCCCACCTGCTCACTCATCTCCACGTTGGCGCCATCCAGCGTGCCGATGGTCAGGGCACCGTTGAGCCCGAACTTCATGTTGCTGGTACCGGACGCTTCGTAACCGGCGGTGGAGATCTGCTCGGACAGGTCCGCCGCCGGGATGATGCTTTCGGCCAGGCTGACGTTGTAGTTGGGCAGAAACACCACCTTGAGCCGGCCATGCACCGTGGGGTCGTTGTTCACCACCCGGGCGATGTCGTTGGCCAGCTTGATGATCAGCTTGGCCTGGTGGTAGCTGGCAGCGGCCTTGCCGGCGAAAATCTTAACCCGGGGCACCCAGTTGGTGCTGGGGTCGTTGCGCATGGCCTGGTAGAGCGCCACGGTGTGCAGCAGGTTGAGCAGCTGGCGCTTGTACTCGTGGATGCGCTTGACCTGCACGTCGAACATGGCCTCGGGGTTCACGGTAATGCCGAGGCGGTCCTGGATGATGCTGGCCAGTGCCCGCTTGCTGTGCAGCCGCTGGGCGGCGAACTGCCGGCAGAAGCTGGGCTTGTCTGCAAAGGGCACCAGGCCGGCCAGGCGCCCCTCGGGGTCGTCCAGCAGCTCGGGGCCGAGTGCCTCCACCAGCATGCCGGTCAGCTGCGGGTTGGACTGGTACAGCCAGCGGCGGAACGTGATGCCGTTGGTCTTGTTGTTGATGCGGTCGGGGTACAACTTGTGAAGCTCGGCGAACACCGTGCTCTTCATCAGTTGGCTGTGCAGCGCCGACACGCCGTTGACGCTGTGCGAGCCCAAGAACGCCAGGTTGCCCATCCGCACCCGGCGGCCGTTGTCTTCCTCGATCAGCGACACGGCCCGCAACACGTCGAAGTCATGGGTGCCTTTGGCCCGCAGGGCATCGATGTGGTAGGCGTTGATCAGGTAGATGATCTGCATGTGCCGCGGCAGCATGCGTTCCATCAGCGCCACCGGCCAAGTTTCCAACGCCTCGGGCAGCAAGGTGTGGTTGGTGTAGGCCAGGGTACCTACGGTCAGTTCCCAGGCGGTATCCCACGGGATCTCGTGCTGGTCGACCAGCAGGCGCATCAATTCAGCAACCGCAATGGACGGGTGGGTGTCGTTCAGCTGAATAGCCGCGGCATCGGGCAGGTTGAGCAGGCTGTCGTGCATGTTCAGGTGGCGGCGCAGCAGGTCTTGCAACGAAGCCGATACGAAGAAGTATTCCTGGCGCAGGCGCAGTTCCTGCCCCGCTTCGGTGCTGTCGGCCGGGTAAAGCACCCGCGAGATGCTTTCGGCGCGGGCCACTTCGGCCACTGCACCCAGGTGATCACCGGCATTGAAGCGCTCCAGGTGCAGCTCTTCCAGCGCCCGTGCACGCCACAGGCGCAGGGTATTGACGCTGGAACCGCGCCAGCCCACCACGGGGGTGTCGTAGGCAACTGCCCGCACGGTTTCACCCGGCGTCCACACCTGGCGCGCATTGCCATGGGCGTCGTGCAGCGTTTCGACGCTGCCACCAAAACTGATCGGGTAGATCACTTCGGCGCGCTCGAACTCCCAGGGGTTGCCGAAATCCAGCCAGTTCTCGGTCTGCTCCTGCTGCCAGCCGTCCACCATCGCCTGCCGGAACAACCCGTGCTCGTAGCGGATGCCATAGCCATGCGCAGCGATGCCCAGGGTCGACATGCTTTCCATGAAGCACGCTGCCAGGCGGCCCAGGCCGCCGTTACCCAACGCGGCATCCGGCTCCAGCAGGCGAATGCGCTCCAGGTCCACGTCCAGCCCTTCCAGGGCATCACGGGCGATGTCCAGCAGGCCGAGGTTGCTCAGGCTATCGTAGAGCAGGCGGCCGATGAGGAACTCGAGGGAGAGGTAATACACCCGCTTCTGGCTGCGTCGGTACGACTGCCGCGTGTGGTCCATCCAATGGTCGACCATGTGGTCGCGCGCCGCCAGGGCAATGGCTTCGAACCAGTCATGGTCAAAGGCATGCTCCGGGTCTTTGCCGACCGCGTAGGTGAGTTTATCCAGCACGGCGGCGCGGAAATCCGCGACTTCAGCGTCTCGAGCGTTGGGTTCCTGGGACATGCGGCATCCTCGGGCGAGTAGACGAAAGCGGAATGCAAATGTTGAGCCTAGACGCTTCGACCGAACACCACGGCCAGTGTTCGCGATTTTCATCAGGCACACTGCATTTGGTCAAAAGGTTGTTCATAAATTGAGCGATTCCGGTATCATCGCGCGCCCCAAGACCGTGATCCACCCTATAAAACGATGAAAACGACCCTGATCGCCGCTGCCGAAGTCGACCGCCTGGAAACCTGGCAGCGCTATGCCAGCCACATGTGTGGTGGCTGCCACTCCACCTGCTGCACCTTGCCGGTAGAGGTCAAGATCAAGGATCTGATCCGTATCGGTGTGGTGGATGAGTTCGAAAAAGACGAACCTCCCAAGAACGTGGCCAAGCGCCTGCAGAAAGAAGGCATCATCGAGCGCTTCAACCAGAAGTCCGGGATCTTCACCCTGACCCGGATGAGCAATGATGACTGCATGTATCTGGATCGTAAGAGCCGCCTGTGCACCATTTATGACAAGCGCCCGGACACCTGCCGCAATCACCCCAAGGTTGGGCCGCGGCCGGGGTATTGCGCGTACAAACCCAAGGTGGTTGGGCGCTGATCGTTAGCCTGGACCGGCCTCTTCGCGGGTGAACCCGCTCCCACAGGATCTCTGCAATGTCCAGAGCCTGTGAGGCCACTGTGGGAGCGGGTTTACCCGCGAAGAGGCCAGCCCCGACAGCACAATTTCTGAAGGCACAAAAAACGCCCCCGGCCTTTCGACCGGGGGCGTTTTCATTCAGCCTGAGCTAACTCAGTTCTTGGCTTTCTTGGCAGCGCGGGTACGCTCGCCTTCGTCCAGGATCTTCTTGCGCAGACGGATCGACTTCGGCGTCACTTCGCACAGCTCGTCATCCTGGATGAATTCCAGGGCCTGTTCCAGGGTGTGGCGAACCGGCGGCACCAGGGCGATGACTTCGTCTTTGCCCGAAGCACGCATGTTGTCGAGCTTCTTGCCTTTGGTCGGGTTCACACCCAGGTCGTTGTCACGGCTGTTCAGGCCGATGATCTGACCACCGTAGATTTCCTGGCCGTGCTCGACGAACAGCTTGCCGCGCGCCTGCAGGGTTTCCAGCGAGTAGGTCAGTGCCTTGCCGGTTTCGACCGAAACCAGAACGCCGTTCAGACGGCCAGACATCTGGCCCGACTTCATGGTGTCGTAGCGGTCGAAGATCGAGGTCAGGATGCCTGCACCGTTGGTCAGGGTCAGGAACTGGTTACGGAAACCGATCAGACCGCGGGCCGGGATGTTGTACTCCAGGCGGACACGGCCTTTGCCATCCGGCACCATGTTGGTCAGGTCGCCCTTACGCAGGCCCATCTCTTCCATGACCTTGCCCTGGGATTCTTCAGGGATGTCGATGGTCACGTTTTCGAACGGTTCCTGCTTCACGCCATCCACTTCGCGGATGATCACTTCAGGGCGGCCCACGGCCATCTCGAAGCCTTCGCGGCGCATGGTTTCGATCAGTACCGACAGGTGCAGTTCACCACGGCCCGACACCTTGAACTTGTCTGGGGAGTCGGTTTCCTGAACGCGCAGGGCTACGTTGTACAGCAGCTCCTTGTCCAGACGGTCCTTGATGTTACGGCTGGTGACGAACTTGCCTTCCTTGCCGCAGAACGGCGAGTCGTTGACCTGGAAGGTCATCGAAACGGTTGGCTCGTCAACGGTCAGCGGCTTCATCGCCTCTACCGCGTCCGGTGCACACAGGGTGTCGGAAATGAACAGCTCGTCGAAACCGCTGATGCAGACGATGTCGCCAGCCTGAGCTTCTTCGACGTCAACACGGTGCAGGCCGTGGTGACCCATCAGTTTCAGGATGCGGCCGTTGCGCTTCTTGCCGTCGGTGTCGATGGCCACAACCGGGGTGTTCGGCTTGACGCGGCCACGGGCGATGCGGCCAACGCCGATTACGCCGAGGAAGCTGTTGTAGTCCAGTGCGGAGATCTGCATCTGGAACGGGCCGTCACGGTCAACCGAAGGCGCGGGCACGTTGTCGATGATCGACTGGTACAGGGCAGTCATGTCTTCGCCCATTTCGGTGTGGTCCAGGCCGGCGATGCCGTTCAGGGCCGAGGCATAGACGACTTTGAAGTCAAGCTGTTCATCGGTGGCACCGAGGTTGTCGAACAGGTCGAAGATCTGGTCCAGAACCCAGTCAGGACGCGCGCCCGGGCGGTCGACCTTGTTGATCACAACGATCGGCTTCAGGCCGGCTTCGAAGGCCTTCTTGGTCACGAAGCGGGTTTGCGGCATAGGGCCGTCCTGGGCGTCGACCAGCAGCAGCACGGAGTCGACCATCGACATCACACGCTCAACCTCGCCACCGAAGTCGGCGTGGCCGGGGGTGTCGACGATGTTGATGTGGTAGCCGTTCCAGTTGATGGCGGTGTTTTTCGCCAGAATGGTAATGCCGCGCTCTTTTTCCTGGTCGTTGGAGTCCATCACGCGCTCGTCGTTGAGCTCGTTACGCTCCAGGGTGCCGGACTGGCGCAGGAGTTTGTCGACCAGGGTGGTTTTACCATGGTCAACGTGGGCGATGATGGCGATGTTACGCAGATTTTCGATCACAACTGTATCTCGATCAGAGGATTCGGTTGCCGCCAGTGTAGGCGGCGAATAGGTATGCTTTGCGGCTCAGCGGGCCCGCAGGTCGGGAGGGCGATGGCGGATGCTGCCGCCATACAGCCCTGGCGTCTTATGCCGGACGATAAACACGCACATTGGCATGTCCCTCACTGAGCAGGTGGTGTGCGTGCAAACGGCTCATCACACCTTTGTCGCAATACAGCAAGTACTGGCGCGTGGGGTCCAGGTGCTTGAACTTGCTGTTGATGGCATAGAACGGCATGGCCTGGACTTCGATCCCGTCGATGACCAGGGGTTCGTCTTCCTGGGCATCGGGGTGACGGATGTCGATGATGATCTGACCCGGCAGAGCCTCGGCCACTTCCTCGATTTCGATGTCCTTGCCCAGCTCGTCGATCACATGGTCGATGGAGATGAACTTGGCGCGCTCGATGGCGCGCTCCAGCACCTGCATCTCGAACTGCTTTTCTTCGTGCTCCATGCGGTGGCGTTTGGCATGGGTAGTCGGGTTCACCGAAATCACGCCGCAGTACTCGGGCATGTGCTTGGCGAAATCGGCGGTGCCGATGGCGTAGGCCTGGTCGATGATGTCCTGCTTGTGGGTGGCCAGCAGCGGGCGCAGCACCAGCTTGTCGGTAGCCGAATCGATGATCGACAGGTTGGGCAGGGTCTGGCTGGACACCTGGGAAATCGCCTCGCCGGTCACCAGCGCGTCGATGTCCAGGCGCTCGGCCATGCGCGCTGCAGCGCGCAGCATCATGCGCTTGAGGGTCACGCCCATGTAGCTGTTGTCGACCTTGTTGAGGATCTCGCCGACCACTTCCTCGAATGGCACGCTGATGAACAGCACGCGCTGGCTGCTGCCGTACTTCTTCCACAGAAAGTGGGCCACTTCCATCACCCCCAGCTCGTGGGCACGGCCGCCGAGGTTGAAGAAGCAGAAGTGGGTCATCAGGCCGCGGCGCATCATCTGGTAGGCCGCCACGGTGGAGTCGAAACCACCGGACATCAGCACCAGCGTCTGCTCCAGCGCACCCAGCGGATAACCGCCGATGCCCTGGTGCTGGCTATGAATCACGTACAGGCGCTGGTCGCGGATTTCGATGCGCACCAGTACTTCGGGGTTCTTCAGCGTGATACCGGCCGCACCGCACTGCTGGCGCAGCTGGCTGCCGACGTAACGGTCGACGTCCATCGAGGTGAAATCGTGATGGCCACCGCGCTTGCAGCGTACGGCGAAGTGCTTGCCGGCCAGCAGGTGGCCGAAATGGTGCTTGCACTTGGCGACGATATCGTCGAAGTCACCCAGTGGGTATTGCTCGACCTGCAGGAAGTGGGTGATACCCGGGGTGCAGGTAAGGCGCTCGATGATCTCGCGCTGGACCTTTTCGTCCTCGATGCGGGTGACCACTTCGAGATTGTCCCAGACACCATCGACCGCGAGCTCAGGGTCGAGGTCCTTGAGCACGTTGCGGATGTTCTTGGCCAGCTGGCGGATGAAGCGCTTGCGCACCGGCCGGCTCTTGATGGTGATCTCTGGGAAGACTTTGACGATAAGTTTCATTGGTCTACAGCGCGCACTGGGCCTGCCGAAAATGAGGGGCGCGAATTATAGCGGAAGTTGCTCAGCTTTTGACCAACTTTTGGTCAGAAGCGCCAATATTAATGCAACGCCCCTTTATTGTAGGAGCGAGCGCAGCTCGCGATGGCCCTCACACGATCGCCCTGGAGAACGCAATCGCGAGCTGCGCTCGCTCCTACATAAAGCCGTAACGCACCATTTCGGTGCAACATAGAAAAATTACGCATTTTAATAGTGCAAAGCTTGCCCTAAGCCTGTCTCCAGATGCCCAAGAACGCCTCCTTATGTCCAGACCTCGCCATTTTCGGGCACTGGCATGCAATTTGCTCCCTTGTGAGGCAGGTAAGCTTGGCCGACTATCCGCGCCCGGCAACACCCTTTTTCCAGGGCCGCGGCCAACCGTGCCCTAGACCATCCGGAGGACAACATGTCGAAGTCGGTTCAACTCATCAAAGATCATGACGTCAAGTGGATTGATCTGCGTTTCACGGACACCAAAGGCACTCAGCACCACGTGACCATGCCGGCGCGTGATGCGCTGGACGACGATTTCTTCGAAGTCGGCAAGATGTTCGACGGCTCCTCCATCGCTGGCTGGAAAGGCATCGAAGCCTCCGACATGATCCTGATGCCGGTCGACGAAACCGCCGTGCTCGACCCGTTCACCGAAGAGCCCACCCTGATCATCACCTGCGACATCGTCGACCCGTCGAGCATGCAGGGCTACGACCGTGACCCACGCGCCATCGCCAAGCGCGCCGAGGAATACCTCAAGAGCACCGGCATTGGTGACACCGTCTTCGCAGGCCCGGAGCCTGAGTTCTTCATCTTCGACGAAGTGAAGTTCCAGTCGGACATTTCCGGCTCGATGTTCAAGATCTTCTCCGAGCAAGGCTCGTGGATGACCGGTGCCGATATCGAAGGCGGCAACAAAGGCCACCGCCCAGGCGTGAAAGGCGGCTATTTCCCGGTTCCGCCGTTCGACCACGACCACGAAATCCGTACTGCCATGTGCAACGCACTGGAAGAAATGGGCCAGACCGTCGAAGTTCACCACCACGAAGTGGCCACCGCTGGCCAGAACGAAATCGGCGTCAAGTTCAACACCCTGGTGAAGAAGGCGGACGAAGTACAGGCCCTGAAATACGTCGTGCACAACGTTGCCGACGCCTACGGCCGCACCGCTACCTTCATGCCCAAGCCGCTGTACGGCGATAACGGTTCGGGCATGCACGTGCACATGTCGATCTGGAAGGAAGGCAAGAACACCTTCGCGGGCGAAGGCTATGCCGGCCTGTCCGACACCGCCCTGTACTTCATCGGCGGCATCATCAAGCACGGTAAGGCCCTGAACGGCTTCACCAACCCGTCCACCAACTCCTACAAGCGTCTGGTCCCAGGCTTCGAAGCCCCGGTGATGCTGGCCTACTCGGCACGCAACCGCTCGGCCTCGATCCGTATCCCCTACGTCGGCAGCCCGAAAGCTCGCCGTATCGAAGCGCGCTTCCCGGACCCATCGGCCAACCCGTACCTGGCCTTTGCAGCCCTGCTGATGGCTGGCCTGGACGGCATCCAGAACAAGATCCACCCAGGCGATGCAGCGGACAAGAACCTGTATGACCTGCCGCCCGAAGAGGCCAAGGACATCCCGCAAGTGTGCGGCAGCCTGAAAGAAGCCCTGGAAGAGCTGGACAAAGGCCGCGCGTTCCTGACCAAGGGCGGCGTGTTCTCCGACGACTTCATCGATGCCTTCATCGAACTGAAGAGCGAAGAAGAGATCAAGGTCCGCACCTTCGTTCACCCGCTGGAATACGAGCTGTACTACAGCTGCTGATCTGATCGGCACATCCTGCCGATACGGAAAACGAGATGGCCTCCTTGATGGAGGCCATTTTTTTTGCATTTCACACTGTGTCCTACACGGCAGGCAGACACAGCTGACATTTTGCGGTGTCACGCAGCAGCAAGGTAGACGGCCATTTCCTCAACGGGCGTCACCATGCAAAAAATCCTACCCGCGCTACTCACCGCAGCATTGCTCACTGGATGCGTCAGCCACGGCCAGGAGGCCGTCAAATCACAGGTTCTCCACCGGGCAACAGGCAGCTGGGACGGCACCCCTTACCGTCAATACCCGGCGGGGCCACCTGTGTTGTCCCTGGTGAGGCTGACCATACCTGCCAACACGACACTAGACTGGCATTGCCACAAAGCGCTCAACCTCGGCTACCTGGCTGAAGGCAGCCTGGAAGTGGAAACCCGCGATGGAAAACGAATCCACCTGAACGCGGGCGACACGCTGGCTGAGCTGGTTGGGGAAGTTCATCGCGGGCACACGGCGGGGCAACCAGCGACGGTAATGGTGTTTCACGCAGCTGATGAGACGTTGGCGTTCTCCACGCCGGAAGCGCAATGCCCAGCTCAACGACCGGCTGAAAACACCGCTCTGAATGCACTCCTCGATCTGGTGGAGAAACGCCTGACAACCGCTGAGGCAGTTGCTTTACATAAATGGGACAAGAAACAGCCCGTTCAAGCGACCGAGCGTGAGCAGCAAGTACTGGCCAGTGTCCGCCAGGCCTCGCCGGGTTTGGGCTTGGCGCCACAACGCGCCGAGGCGTTCTTCACCGACCAGATGGAAGCCAACAAGCTGGTGCAATACACCTTGCTGTCCCAATGGCACCTGGCGGGCCAGGCGCCAGACACCCAGCGCCCGGACCTGACCGAAGTCATCCGCCCACGGCTGGACGAACTGCAGGCTGACTTGCTGGCGAAGCTGGCCGCCTTCGACCAACGCCCTATACCAGGCTGCGCGGCGCAGCTGGCCGTTGCCATCGTCAACAGGCCGCTGCTGCCAGCGGCGCAACATGCGTTGATCCGCGCTACCGGCCAGCTATGCGATCGGCCGTGAACTCACTATGCTCCATTATGGTGCGCGCTAAGTGCCGTTGTACTTCGCGGTCGCCCAAAAAAGGTCGTCTGAAACGATAAACCCGAACATCTTGGTGCGTAGTCGAACCTAATAAGGCGTTTTTCGGCTTATTCCGCTTCTTTTCGGGGCCTTGGTTTGTTTCTTGCATTTTCATGGCGACTGCAACAGTGGAAACCCCGTGCCTTGCCCGGTCCACGTTTTGCCAGACAGCCCCGAAAGAGGTCGACGACGCCTTATGACCATCAGTGATGCACAGCACCGTCTGCTTCTGGACAACCTCACCACCGCCACCTTGCTGCTTAATGCCGAGTTGCGGTTGGAATACATGAACCCGGCCGCCGAGATGCTGCTGGCCGTCAGCGGCCAGCGCAGCCATGGGCAGTTCATCAGCGAATTGTTCACCGAGTCTGCCGAAGCCCTGGGCTCGCTGCGCCAAGCGGTAGAGCAGGCTCACCCGTTCACCAAGCGCGAAGCCCAGCTCACCTCGTTGACCGGCCAGACCATTACCGTGGACTACGCCGTCACCCCCATCCTGCACCTGGGCCAGACGCTGCTGCTGCTTGAGGTGCACCCCCGTGACCGGCTGCTGCGCATCACCAAGGAAGAAGCCCAGCTAAGCAAGCAGGAAACCACCAAACTGCTGGTGCGCGGGCTGGCCCACGAGATCAAGAACCCGCTGGGCGGCATCCGGGGGGCCGCGCAGTTGCTGGCGCGCGAACTGCCTGAAGAGAGCCTGCGCGACTACACCAACGTGATCATCGAAGAAGCAGACCGCCTGCGTAACCTCGTTGACCGCATGCTGGGCTCCAACAAGCTGCCGTCGCTGGCCATGACCAACATCCACGAAGTACTGGAAAGGGTCTGCAGCCTGGTGGATGCCGAGAGCCAGGGGTGCATCACGCTGGTGCGCGACTATGACCCGAGCCTGCCGGACGTCTTGATCGACCGCGAGCAGATGATCCAGGCAGTGCTCAATATCGTGCGCAACGCCATGCAGGCGATCAGTTCGCAAAACGAGCTGCGCCTGGGCCGCATCACCCTGCGCAGCCGTGCCCTGCGCCAGTTCACCATCGGCCATGTGCGCCATAGGCTGGTGGCGAGGGTCGAGATCATCGACAACGGGCCCGGCATTGCAGCGGAACTGCAGGACACCCTCTTCTACCCCATGGTCAGTGGTCGCCCGGACGGTACCGGGCTGGGCCTGGCCATTACCCAGAACATCATCAGCCAGCACCAGGGGCTGATCGAGTGCGAAAGCCACGCGGGCCATACCGCATTTTCCATTTACCTGCCCCTGGAACAAGGAGCCAACGCCTCATGAGCCGAAGTGAAACCGTATGGATCGTCGACGATGATCGCTCCATTCGCTGGGTGCTGGAAAAAGCCCTGCAACAAGAAGGCATGACGACCCAGAGCTTCGACAGCGCCGATGGGGTGATGGGCCGGCTGGCACGCCAGCAGCCCGACGTGATCATTTCCGATATCCGCATGCCCGGTTCCAGCGGCCTGGAACTGCTCGCCCAGATTCGCGAACAGCACCCACGCCTGCCGGTGATCATCATGACCGCGCACTCCGACCTGGACAGCGCCGTGGCGTCGTACCAGGGCGGTGCGTTCGAGTACCTGCCCAAGCCATTCGATGTGGACGAAGCGGTTGCGCTGGTCAAGCGTGCCAACCAGCACGCCCAGGAACAACATGGGCTGGACGTGCCACAGAGCCTGGCCCGCACCCCTGAAATCATCGGCGAAGCGCCGGCGATGCAAGAGGTGTTTCGCGCCATTGGCCGCCTGAGCCACTCCAACATCACGGTGCTGATCAACGGCGAATCGGGTACTGGCAAGGAACTGGTTGCCCACGCGCTGCACCGCCACAGCCCGCGGGCTGCCTCACCGTTCATCGCCCTGAACATGGCAGCCATCCCCAAGGACCTGATGGAGTCCGAGCTGTTCGGCCACGAAAAAGGCGCGTTCACCGGGGCGGCCAACCTGCGCCGGGGCCGCTTCGAGCAGGCCGACGGGGGCACCCTGTTCCTCGACGAAATCGGCGACATGCCAGCCGACACCCAAACCCGCCTGCTGCGGGTGCTGGCGGACGGCGAATTCTACCGAGTGGGGGGCCACATACCGGTCAAGGTCGATGTGCGCATCATCGCGGCTACCCACCAGAACCTGGAATCGCTGGTGCAAGCCGGGAAGTTTCGTGAAGACCTGTTCCACCGCCTGAACGTGATCCGCATCCACATCCCGCGGCTAGCCGATCGCCGTGAAGACATCCCGGCCCTTGCCAGGCATTTTCTGGCCCGCGCTGCCCAGGAACTGGCGGTGGAGCCGAAAGTGCTCAAGCCGGAAACCGAGGAGTTCATTCGCAACCTGCCCTGGCCCGGCAATGTGCGGCAGATGGAAAACACCTGCCGTTGGATCACGGTCATGGCCTCCAGCCGTGAAGTGCTGATCGGCGACCTGCCACCGGAGCTGTTGAACCTGCCGCAGGATGCTGCGCCGGTCACCAACTGGGAGCAGGCGCTACGCCAGTGGGCCGACCAGGCCCTGGCCCGTGGGCAGTCGAACCTGCTGGACAGCGCCGTGCCCAGCTTCGAGCGGATCATGATCGAGACAGCGCTGAAGCACACCGCAGGTCGCCGCCGTGATGCCGCACTGCTGCTGGGCTGGGGGCGCAACACCCTGACCCGCAAGATCAAGGAACTGGGCATGAACGTGGCCGGTGCCGACGACGAGGAAGGCGACGAGCACTGAAACCCACCTGCCGGGGCCATTGCGCAGCCCCGGCACCCGCCTGCACCGATCCTGTGCCCCGTGCACCGCACCAAGGCACGATCCCCCTCAAAACCTGGCAGATTCCCCCTGAAAGCCCAGTATTCACGGGCTTCTCAAAACTGGCACGACCCCTGCAATAGCCTTGGTAACTCTGGTTTCGGGGGCCCTGGTACAGGCAGGCCGGGTGACCCCTCTTTTATTCGCGACATGCTGTTTTTCGGGGGACCTTGGTACAGGCAGGCCGAGACATCCCCTCTTTTATTCGTGCAGGGTCACCTGCAGCCGCCACCGCCCCCCGGCCGGTGCGCCGGCCCACTCGCCGTGTAGGGCACGCGCAGCCACCACCGTGACCAGCAAGCCTTCCTGGCTCTGCTGCACCCGCCAGCTCGCCGGCTTGCCGTGTACCGTAAGCCGCCCCTGCCCGGCCTTGCCCGTGGCCTGAAACAGCAGCGCTACAGTGCCCTCGACGTTCTCGCCATGCAGCTTGGGTTCTTCGTTGAACCACAATGCCAGGCCATCCTGCACAACCTCGATCTGCTGCAGTTCGCGCGCTTGCGGCGCGGTGAGGCGGCCGATCATCAGCCCCACCATGACGCCGACAATCGCCAGCGACAGCATCACCCGCGGGAACGCTTTCGAACGTACATCCGGTTCAGGGGTAGAATGCCCGTCATCTTCATGCCTGGAGCCGTGCATGTTTCACGTCATCCTTTTTCAACCCGAAATTCCGCCGAATACCGGCAACATCATCCGCCTGTGTGCCAACAGCGGCTGCCACCTTCACCTGATCGAACCCATCAGTTTCGAGCTGGACGACAAACGCCTGCGCCGTGCCGGGCTCGATTACCACGAGTATGCCACGCTCAAGCGCCACCCGAGCCTCAAGGCCTGCCTGGAGAGCCTGGGCGGCCCGAGGCTGTTCGCCTTCACCACCAAGGGTTCGCACCCATTCCACGAGGTGGCCTACCAGCCTGGCGACGCGTTTCTGTTTGGGCCAGAAAGCCGAGGTTTGCCGGGCGAGGTGCTGGACAGCCTGCCCGCCGAACAACGCCTGCGCCTGCCGATGCGGCCGGGGTGCCGTAGCCTGAACCTGTCCAATACCGTGGCGGTGACGGTTTACGAGGCGTGGCGGCAGAATGGGTTTGCCGGAAGCTGATGGTTAGCCTGCAAGGGCCCTTTCGCGGGTAAACCCGCTCCCACAGAAATTCCTGGGTAGCACCATTCCAGTGGGAGCGGGTTTACCCGCGAAGAGGCCGGGACAGGCAATAAAAAAGCGCCCCGAGAGGCGCTTTTCCAGAAGCAGCAGCTGTTACTGCGCAGCAGGCACTTCACCCGCTTCCTGCATGCGCTGCATTTCTTGCGCGTACAGGGCGTCGAAGTTGACCGGCGACAGCATCAGGGCCGGGAACGAGCCACGGGTTACCAGGCTGTCCAGGGTTTCGCGCGCGTAGGGGAACAGGATGTTCGGGCAGAATGCGCCCAGGGTGTGGCTCATGGAAGCGGCATCCAGGTTCTTGATCAGGAAGATACCCGCCTGCTGCACTTCAGCGATGAACGCCACTTCGTCACCGTTCTTGACGGTAACCGACAGGGTCAGTACCACCTCGTGGAAGTCACCTTCCAGCGCTTTCTGCTTGGTGTTCAGGTCCAGGCCAACGCTCGGCTCCCAGGTCTGACGGAAGATCTGCGGGCTTTTCGGGGCTTCGAACGACAGGTCACGCACATAGATGCGCTGCAGGGAGAACTGAGGGCTGTTGTCTTCTGCAGCAGCGCCGTTGGTCTGTTGGTCAGTCATGGCAGATCCTTATCCTAGTGTTTTGGAGTGCAGTGCAAATCAGGCCGCCAGCAGTGCGTCGAGCTTGCCGGCGCGCTCCAGGGCGTAGAGGTCATCGCATCCACCGACGTGGGTGCTGCCGATCCAGATCTGCGGCACCGATGTGCGGCCAGCCTTCTGGGCCATTTCGGCGCGCAGCTGCGGCTTGCCATCGACCTTGATTTCCTCGAATGCAACGCCCTTGCTCTCGAGCAGGTACTTGGCGCGCATGCAGTAGGGGCAGTAGTCGCTGGAATAGACGATGACGGGTTTCATATCACTTCACCAAAGGCAGGTTATCGGCTTTCCAGCTGGACACGCCACCGCTGAGCTTGGCAGCGTTGTAACCAGCCTTGAGCAGATCGCGGCACACGGTGCCGGACTGCTGGCCCATCGCGTCGACCACGATGAGGGTTTTTTCCTTGTGCTTGTCCAGCTCGGTCATGCGGCTGGCCAGCTTGTCCTGGGGGATGTTCACCGCACCGACGATGTGGCCGGCGGTGTACTCCTTGGCTGGGCGGATATCAATGACCAGGCCCTTGTCGGCGTTGACCAGGGCGGTGAGTTGGCCATTGCTCAGGCTCTGCCCGCCACGGCGGATTTCATTGACCAGCAAAGCGACCAGCAGAACAACGAAGATCGCCACCAGTAGGTAGTGGTTTGTCGCAAATTGAATCAGGTTAGCAACCATCTGGGGTGTTCCACGCGATAGAAAATGCCGGCCAGTATACACACCCCCTGTGTGGCACCAAAGCCCGACGGCCCGGCCATCAAAGCGCTTTCATGGGGCCAGGCCAGGTGCGCCGGTCGGCGCAAGGGACGATTATTCGCCCGCGCTGGCGCATTTGCCCTAAAATGCGTGTCTTTATCATCTTTGAACAACCGTGAGTTTGATTGATGACGAGCACGCCCAAACCCCTGGTCCTGATCATCCTTGATGGCTTTGGCCACAGCGAAAGCCCCGAATACAACGCTATCTATTCGGCCAATACGCCGGTCTACGACCGCCTGCGCGCCACCCAGCCGCACGGCCTCATTTCAGGTTCGGGCATGGATGTCGGCCTGCCGGACGGGCAGATGGGCAACTCTGAAGTCGGCCACATGAACCTCGGCGCCGGGCGCGTGGTGTACCAGGACTTCACCCGGGTGACCAAGGCCATCCGTGACGGCGAATTCTTCACCAACCCCGTGCTCACCGGCGCCGTGGACAAAGCCGCCAATGCTGGCAAGGCTGTGCACATTCTCGGTTTGCTGTCCGATGGTGGGGTACACAGCCACCAGGACCACCTGGTGGCCATGGCCGAACTGGCCGCCCAGCGCGGCGCCGAAAAAATCTACCTGCACGCGTTTCTCGACGGCCGCGACACCCCGCCACGCAGCGCACAGTCGTCCATCGAGCTGCTGGATGCCACCTTCGCCAAGCTGGGCAAGGGCCGCATCGCCAGCCTCATCGGCCGTTACTACGCCATGGACCGTGACAACCGCTGGGATCGCGTCAGCGCCGCCTACAACCTCATCGTCGACAGCACCGCCGAATACACCGCCGACAGCGCCCTGGCAGGCCTCGAAGCCGCCTATGCACGCGATGAGAGCGACGAATTCGTCAAGGCCACCCGCATTGGCCAGGCGGTCAAGGTAGAAGACGGCGATGCCGTGATCTTCATGAACTTCCGCGCCGACCGCGCCCGTGAATTGTCGCGGGTGTTCGTCGAGCCGGATTTCAATGAATTCCCACGGGCGCGCCTGCCCAAGGTTGCCGCCTACATCGGCCTGACCCAGTACTCGGCCAAGATCGCAGCCCCTGCGGCCTTCGCCCCGGCCAGCCTGCACAACGTGCTGGGCGAGTACCTGGCCAACAACGGCAAGACCCAGCTGCGCATCGCCGAAACCGAAAAGTACGCCCACGTCACCTTCTTCTTCTCGGGCGGGCGTGAAGAGCCGTTCGAAGGCGAGGAACGCATCCTGATCCCTTCGCCGAAGGTTGCCACCTACGACCTGCAGCCGGAAATGAGCGCCCCCGAAGTCACCGACCGCATCGTCGAGGCCATCGAGCAGCAGCGCTTCGACGTGATCGTGGTCAACTACGCCAACGGCGACATGGTGGGCCACACGGGTGTGTTCTCGGCGGCCGTGCAGGCAGTTGAGGCCCTGGACAGCTGCGTGGGTCGCATCGTGGAAGCACTGGACAAAGTCGGCGGCGAGGCGCTGATCACCGCCGACCACGGCAACGTCGAGCAGATGGAAGACGAGTCCACCGGCCAGGCCCACACTGCCCACACCACCGAGCCGGTGCCGTTCATCTACGTGGGCAAGCGCTCCCTCAAGGTGCGTGAAGGCGGCGTGCTGGCCGATGTTGCGCCGACCATGCTCAAGCTGCTGGGCCTGGAAAAACCCGTGGAAATGACCGGCACCTCAATCCTCCTCGACGCTTGAGAAACAGCTGCAAGTTGTAAGCTACAAGCTGCAAGAAAGAGCAAAAGCAAGATCAAGAGCCACACGCGCTCGGCTTGCAGCTTGTAGCTTGTAGCTTGCAGCTCCTTCATACTAGGCCAGTCTCCATCCCCGGTACGCCAAACCTCATGCTTCGCGCCCTGATCCTTCTAGCCCTGTCTTGCCTGCTCAGCCCGGCCTTCGCCGATGAGCGCGCACAGACCCAGCAGCAACTGGACGCCACCCGCCAGGATATTGCCGAGCTCAAGAAGACCTTGGGCAAGCTCCAGGAAGAAAAGGCCGGTGTGCAAAAAGACCTGAAAACGACCGAGACCGACATCGGCAAGCTCGAAAGGCAGGTGGAGGCCCTGCAGCAAGAACTAAAAAAGACCGAGGGCGAGCTGGAGCGCCTTGATACCGAGAAAAAAAAACTCCAGAGCGCCCGCGTTGAACAACAACGGCTGATCGCCATTCAGGCCCGTTCCGCCTACCAGAACGGGCGCGAGGAATACCTCAAGCTGCTGCTCAACCAGCAGAACCCCGAGAAATTCGCCCGCACCCTCACGTATTACGATTACCTGAGCAAGGCGCGCCTTGAACAACTGCGCACCTTCAACGAAACACTTCGCCAGTTGGCCAATGTGGAGCGCGAAATCGGCACGCAACAGCAGCAGCTGTTGGCCCAGCAAGCAGACCTCGACACCCGCCGTCAGGCGCTGGAAACCGAGCGCAGCAAGCGCCAGCAGGTACTGGCCAAGCTGAACGGCGACGTGAAAGACCGCGACCAGAAGCTGCGCGCCCGCGAGCAAGACCAGGCCGACCTGGCCAAGGTCCTGAAAACCATCGAGGAAACCCTGGCTCGCCAGGCCCGCGAAGCCGAAGAAGCGCGCCAGCGGGCCCTCATAGCGCAGCAGGAAGCAGAAAAACGCCGTCAGCAGGAGGCCCTTGCCGCCGCTGCCCGCAATCAGCCTGCCGAACCGGTCGAGCCGCCGAAAAAGGCCCGTGCCACCCTGGGGCCGATGGTGTCCGGTGATGGCGCCAGCTACGGCGGTGCATTTTCTGCAGCCCGTGGAAAACTTCCCTGGCCAGTCAATGGTCGATTGCTGGCACGCTTCGGTGATGCACGCGGTACGGATGCCCGGGCCAAGTGGGACGGGGTGATGATCGGGGCAAGCCCCGGTACCCAGGTGCGCGCCGTACACGGCGGGCGCGTGGTGTTTGCCGACTGGTTGCGCGGCGCCGGTCTTCTGGTCATTCTCGATCACGGCAACGGTTACCTGAGCCTGTACGGCCATAACCAGAGCCTGCTGAAGAACGCCGGGGACATCGTCAAGGCCGGCGAGGCCATCTCGACGGTCGGTGACAGCGGCGGCCAGGAGGCTGCCGGGTTGTACTTCGCCATCCGCCAGCAGGGCCGGCCTACCGACCCTTCGCAATGGTGCCGTGGCTAGTCAAACTTATGCGGCGTAGCCTGGGTGC
Source organism: Pseudomonas sp. S36 (assembly GCF_016647875.1). NCBI lineage: Bacteria > Pseudomonadati > Pseudomonadota > Gammaproteobacteria > Pseudomonadales > Pseudomonadaceae > Pseudomonas > Pseudomonas sp. S36. Next base: position 23,834 of record NZ_JACVVG010000010.1, read on the forward strand.
TACGCCGATGCTCCGCAGGGAGCGCTTACAGGATCAGGAGTTCGTTCGACATGCTGCACTCGCCTCGTCTTACCCAGCTGGCCCTGTCCATCGCCCTGGCGGTCGGCACGCCCCTGGCCCTCGCCGCAGAGCCGGCCAAGGCGGCAGCAGCACCGGCCACCGAGATGACCAGCAAGGCGCCGCTGCCGCTGGAAGAGCTGCGCACCTTCGCCGAGGTCATGGACCGGATCAAGGCCGCCTATGTCGAGCCGGTGGATGACAAGACCCTGCTGGAGAACGCCATCAAGGGCATGCTCAGCAACCTGGACCCGCACTCTGCCTACCTGGGGCCAGAAGACTTCCAAGAGCTGCAGGAAAGCACCAGCGGCGAATTCGGCGGCCTGGGCATCGAGGTTGGCCAAGAAGACGGCTTCATCAAGGTGGTCTCGCCCATCGATGACACGCCCGCCTCCCGCGCCGGCGTGCAGGCAGGCGACCTGATCGTCAAGATCAACGGTGCCCCTACCCGTGGCCAGACCATGACCGAGGCTGTGGACAAGATGCGCGGCAAGGTGGGTGACAAGATCACCCTGACCCTGATCCGCGACGGCGGCAACCCGTTCGACGTGACGCTGGCCCGCGCGGTGATCCAGGTCAAGAGCGTGAAGAGCCAGTTGCTGGAAAACGACTACGGCTACATCCGCATCACCCAGTTCCAGGTCAAGACCGGCGAGGAAGTGGGCAAAGCCCTGGCCAAGCTGCGCAAGGACAACGGCAAGAAGCTGCGCGGCGTCATCCTGGACCTGCGCAACAACCCCGGTGGCGTGCTGCAATCGGCGGTGGAAGTGGCCGACCACTTCCTGACCAAAGGCTTGATCGTGTACACCAAGGGCCGCATCGCCAACTCCGAACTGCGCTTCTCGGCCGACCCGGCCGACGCCAGCGAGGGTGTGCCGCTGGTGGTGCTGATCAACGGCGGCAGCGCCTCGGCATCGGAAATTGTTGCCGGCGCCCTGCAGGACCAGAAGCGCGCCGTGCTGATGGGCACCGACAGCTTCGGCAAGGGCTCGGTACAAACCGTGCTGCCGCTGGCCAACGACCGCGCACTCAAGCTCACCACCGCCCTGTACTTCACCCCCAACGGCCGCTCCATTCAGGCCCAGGGCATCGTGCCGGACATCGAAGTGCGCCAGGCCAAACTCACGGCCGAGGCCGACAACGACAACTTCAAGGAAGCCGACCTGCAGGGCCACCTGGGCAACGGCAACGGCGGCGCCGACCGCCCCACCGGCAGCAGCAAGCGCAAGGAGCGGCCACAGGATGACGACTTCCAGCTCAGCCAGGCCCTGAGCCTGCTCAAGGGCCTCAACATCACCAAAGGCAATTGATGAGCCCCATGCGGCATCTGCTGTGCCTGTTGCTGTACCTATTGGCCGGTGCCGCGCAAGCGGCCCCACCGGCCAAGGCGTACATGAGCATCATCATCGACGACCTGGGCCAGAGCACCGAGCGTGACAACCGTACCCTGGCCCTGCCCGGGCCGGTGACCATGGCGATCATGCCCGACACTCCACACGCCACCGGCTTCGCCCGCCAGGCGCACAAGGCCGGTAAAACGGTGATCCTGCACATGCCCATGGACCCAGCCACGGGCCCCTACGCGTGGCACCCCGGCCTTGCCATGGACGAGCTGGCTTCGCGCCTGGACGCTGCGCTGCTGAAGGTGCCGTTCGCAACGGGGGTGAACAACCACATGGGCAGCCGCATGACCTCGCAGCCCGAGGCCATGGCCTGGCTGATGGGGGAATTGCAGCAGCGCGGGCTGTTCTTCGTCGACAGCCGCACCAGCGCCGCCACCGTGGCAGCGGCCAAGGCCCAGGCGCAAAGCGTGGCCCATGTGTCGCGGGACGTGTTCCTCGACGATGTGCGCACCACCGAGGCTATAGCGGGGCAGCTGCAACAGGGCGTGGCGCTGGCGCGTCGGCAAGGGTCGGCCGTGCTCATCGGCCACCCTTACCCGCAAACACTGGAAGTGCTCGAACGCGAGATACCCCGGTTGAAACAGCAGGGTGTCGAGCTGATCGAGCTGCAGCAGATGGTTGCCGAGCGTGGCAACCAGGCCATGCCGGCCCATGGCCGACACGGCAGGTACAGCAACCGCTGACGCACGTCATTCGAAGGGGATGATGCCCTCGACGTCGCCTTTGCGCAGTTGCCCGCGATACACCCGCAGCACCTCATTGCGCCTGGCCGCGCGCAACACTGCCTGATGCCCGAGTTTGCGTTGTTCCCACAACTTCAGGTGCCCGCGCTGGAAGTTTCTGTCAGGGGTGTCCGCGCCAGGGTAGTGGAAGTGCGCCTCCCACAATCGTTTACCTGAAACACGCTTGATTTCGTAAGTGTCCAGGTAGTCAGTGGGTGACAATTCCACCCGACGCTCAACTCTCGCCACCGTTAATTCGCCAATGCCGTGTAGAAATTTCAGGGCGTTCAACGTCGGCGCCTTGCTGGTCAGGTAATGGGTCTTGAGCAGTTCCTGCTTGCTGTCCTCAAGCTCATCGACGGCGGCCTGTGCACGTTCGGCCAAGGCCTTGTCCGACGCAGTGCGCGGCAACAACGCCCGCGTGTCACGCAGGTCCTTGATATGTTGATCGATCACGGTGGACAGCCCCAAAGGCTCATCCTTGCTGAAAAAACGCTTGGCCATGACCAACGTTGTACCCACGCTGTCGATCAGCCTGCCAAGCCTGTTTCGCAGCACCTCAGGCGCATGCGGCCTGGCAGGTGCCAGCTCCTGCTGCGGGGCGCCCTGTACCTCCCACCACTGGCTGTTCTGCCTGCGGAACGTGCGCAGCACCTTGTCGTGGCTGTCGCGCTGCTGCACCTCTGCCACACCGTCATCGCCCACCGCCTCGATACCCACCACGCTACGGCCACGGTGCGTGCGCACCAGGCGACGTACACCGCCCCGTGCCGCATACACGGGTGTGCGGGGGCGAGCAGCTTCGACCTGCTCCAGTTCGCGGACACTGGCCGCCATTTCTTCGCTGGCCAGGTCCTTGAGCCTGCGTAGCACCTGCAGGAACAGCTGGAGCTTGTCCGGGCGAATCTCAGCCGGCTCGACACTGGCCAGGTACTCCGCCCGGCCAATGGTTTCTTCATAGCTGTCGATCACATCGTTGAGCACCGCCACGCGCTCTTCATCGGTCAAACCGCTGCCTGCCAGCTCGCCATGCGCACTGCCGGCGCTGCGCAAGTTGTCACCGGCGAGCATCTCGTAATATTCATCCAGCTGCGCTTCACTGGTGCCGTTCAAACGGTTGAGCGCCAGCTCACCCAAGTCCTCGAGCAACCTGAACTCCAGGTCGATGGCATTCAGGCGGCGGTCCTGGATGACGCGGCTCAACTCATGGTGCTTGTTGACCTGCCGCCCATTTTCATCCCTGAAGACGATGTCGTTGTCCTTGAGCGTACTCTCCAGCAACGGGTCGAATTGTGCCGACAGCGCCACCATGTCACTGCCCCATTGCCACACGCGCTCCAGGGATTTGACCAACCGCTGGTACTGCTGTTTCTCCTCATCGGTTTCGGGCAGCAGTGCAATTGCATTGTGCTGGCCGTCGATATCCTCTTCGTTGATCATGGTGGCCAGCAAGTTGTAGTACGTCTCGCAGGTGGCGATGAGGCCTTCCCGGATCGTGCTGCGCTGGCGGCGAATGGCGTCTTCCACGACCTGGCTGGAAAGCCGTATGCGCCCGCGCTCCATCAATACCCTGTCGTGCTCGGTGTCCTGCGCAACGAGCTGCTTGAGGTCGTTGGCCAGGTATTGCCGCTGCCCCCTCCTCAGCTGCTTTTGCAGGCTGAGCATTTCCTGCTGGTGCTCGTCGGGCTGCGCCAGGCGCTCCAGCTCTTCGATCCTGGCGGTGGACCTGTCTACCTCGTTCTTGTGCCGCTCATAGGCCTCGACGAGGCCCTTGCGCTGCTCGGTCAGGCGAGCATCCTCATCACGCATGCGCGCCTCCTGCCGCACATTCTGCTCGCGCATCAGTTCCACGCGCCCCCTGGGCATACCCCCACTCAAACGCAGCCCATGATCGATACGCCATACCCCTGCTGTGTGCTGCAACCAAGGGCCGGGGTTGCCCAGTGCATCTACAATGCGCACGCCGTGCTCGTCGGGCGCAACGCGATAGGTGTCACCCCGAAGCTTTACGTAGTATTGGCCATGCTGCCTGTAAAGCCCTGCCGCATCACCCGCCTGCAGGGGCTCGACGCCTTCGAGCGATGCATCGACGCGCATGGCTTCCAATCGTTTACGCATTTGGGCCGGTAGCACGTTGAAACCCTCGCCACCACTGAAGGAAAAATCGAGCAGTGCACCGCTTTTTTCCAATGCGCCCGGCAGGTAGACCTTACCTTGCAGCATCTGGGCTCCAGTTGCCGGCACTGGGCGTACCGACCCAGGCCCAGGGCTGTCGCTGGGCATGGCGTCTGGCAGGGTAGCCGGGTGGCGAGTCAACCTGGGTGCATAAGCATGGCCAACGACCATCACCAGGTTGAGCAGCATGTCGACCACCGCCGCAGACCGCTCGAAGTCGCTGCCTTCGCGAATGGCCTGCAGGTCTGCGCTGGCGGCATTGAACATTTGCACCAGCCACAGCGCGACAGCAGCCGGGCCACGCACCACCAGGCTTGCCACGTCGAACAGCAACCAGGCCCCCTGGGTAAGGATTGCCCAGCGGCTCTCTGCGTTGGATACCGAGTTGCGATCCGCCAGCTCCACCAGCAGGTCGCGATTGGCGGTGTACATCTGCAGGTCGACATCGCTGCGCCAGAAGCGCGGCCAGAACTGCGCGGGCGCCACCGGGGCGGGCAAGATCGACGTGTCCACGATGGCGCCGCCCAGGTGAGGTTCAGTGAACCCACCGTTGGCATACACATGCCGGGCCTCTGGCGCCAGCCAGGCCAGCAGGCTGGCCTGCAGCGCCTGGTCATCGCGCACTGCCTGCATCATGGCTTCGATGCTGGCGAACGCCAGAACGGCCGCGTTGCCATAAAGCGGCCGGTATAGCACGACGCTGCCTGGCTCCGCGTTGAACAACACGTACATGCCACGGACCACATCGGAAGCCTGGCTGTCAGGGTCACGGCGCAGGGCGAACGGCATCAGCATGCTTGCCGGCAGCAACGGGTCGACTTGCCCGCTGCAATAGTCGCAGATCGCCTGCAAGGCTGCCTCGCTCAAGCTGCCATGCAGCTTGGCCCGCAGTGCGCGCAGCATGAAATCGCAGCGCCATTCCCGGGCGAAGTGCTGCACCCGCTGCGCCAACCCCGTCGGCTCGTTCAGCTTGCTGGCCACATAGGCTGGATAATTACCCCCCACGTCCACACGCTCTACCAGCGTCTTTGCGTAGTCGGCGGTCATCCAGCCCATTATCAATTGGCCTTCGCGGTGGGTGATGGACGTTATGGTCGCACCCTCTAGCGAGCTGAGGTTGGCAATGGCGAACTGGGTCAGGCTGAGGGTGCGCTTCTCGAGCGCGCCATCACCGGCCCCCACCCCGGCACCACCCGGCACACCGAATGCCGAGGTCAGCTCCAGTTGCAGGTCGTCGGGGAAGTAGTTGGCATCCACCGGGTGATCGTGCAGCAACTGCTCACGCAACTGCTGGCTAGCGTAGCCGTGCAGGTCGAGTACGCCATCAAGGGCTGCAACACCATCGGATTCAGCTTGGGCCAGGGCCAGCTCATAAAAGGCCCTTTGACAGGCAAAACTGTCCGGGGCCGCCACACTGAGCAGCCCACGGGGCGGCTTGCCATCCAGCGCGGGCTGGTGAACGTAGCCCTCGATGAACCATTGTGCAGGGTCGGTCAGGGCCAGGCAGGCCTGCTCCAGGTCGGCAACACCGTTCAACGCACTGCGGCGCAGGCTGCCGACCTGCTCCAGCATGCACTCCAGCAGCATTGCCGTCTGCTGGGAAAACGGATCACCTTCCAGCTCATGCCGGTGCCAGCTGATGCTGTCGTGGCTAGCCAGGCTTGGGTATTCAGCCTGCAGCGCCTGGGCAAACGCATCGAAGCCCGGGTAGCCCCACACGGTTCCGGCCGGCTTGCACCACAGCACGACATCGGCCTCATCCCATTGGCCATAGACCAGCAAATCGGGCAGAAAACGGCTGGTCGACTTGCCGTCGACGGTGGTTTCGATCTGCACGAAAAACACGCTGGGACGTTGCCCTGCCCCGCGTAACAAGCCGCGTACGCACGCCTGTTGCTGGGGCCCCAACCCCTGCAATGGCAGGTTGTACAGGGTGGCCGACCTGATCATCTGCTGCAACCAGCGATCACGGCTGACACCTGCACCGCCATCGGCGCGCCAGTAGTCGACCTGGGCCTGGTTGAAACAGCCCCAGATGATCAGCAGCAAGTCATTGAATGCCTGGGTAAGCGGCGCCAGTTCGATCTGGTCACCTTCTGCGGTCTGCAGCGGGTCGGGGATGGCGAAAAAGCGTCGAGCATCGAGCTTCAGGTACTGCTTCTGCCCCGCGACCTGCGAAAAATTCAGCGGTGTACCCGCGTACAGGGCCTGTAACGCCACATCCACCAGGGGCGTGGTCGATATGCGCTGCCCATCGGCACTGGGCAGCGCAAGGCCAAGGCGATCGGCATCAGTGAGTTCAGGGCGGTGCGCCTTGATCAGTGGGTAGTGCTGAATCAGCAGCTGCATGATCTGCGTGCTCAGCACCTGCCGCAGGGTGGGGCGGCTGGCGAACTGGGCAGCCACCAGGGCTTTGAAATCGGTGGGTAGTGCGTAGGGGTCTGGCATGGTCACGCCTCCTGGATGAGCGGAGGGTGAGCCTGCCTTCAGCGGGTTGGCAGCGGGGTGTACATATTGCTGCCTACAGGTACCCGCGCCCCGCGCCGGGCCCGCAAACAAGGTTTGCAGGCCCGGCGACGGGCAAGGTCAGATCAGCTGTAGACACGCCCCAGCAACTGGCGGTGGCTTTCGAACTGGTCCAGTACGTCGCGTACGATCTGCTCCGGTGCAAAGCCCATCAGGTCGTACTCCTGGCTGCCATCGTGCAGGTACACCTCGGCACGGTAGAAGCGCTGCCTGACTTCCGGCTCGCCTTCCACCGGCGCTTCGCTCGGTGCGGCCATGTAGCCGTCAAGGCTGACCTCATAGACGAACGGGTTGCCCTCTTCCATCATCACCCGCAGGCCCATCATGTTGCGCGACTGGCCGACACGGGTTTCTACCTCGAAGCCCAGTGTCTGCAATTGCGCGGCGGCTTCCTTCAGTGCCGGGCTTACCTGTTTGTCCATGAAGCGTTGCACCACGGCCTGGGTGGGTTGCAGCTCCAGCTGGCTGAGGCGCTCGCTGAAGCCGCGGCGGCCACGGGCAGCCAGCTCGGCGCGCTCCTGTTCAACGGCCACATCCTGCTTCATGGCCTTGTACAGGCCGAACATGAACAGCACCAGCACCACCGAGAACGGCAGGCCAGCCAGCACCACCATGGTCTGCATGGCTTCGAAGTTGCCCGCCAGCAGCAGGCCGATGGTGACCAGGGTGATGATCACCGACCAGAACACCACCATCCAGTGCGGCGCATCCTCGTCCACCTTGCCGCCCTTGCAGGAAAGGTTGGCCATCATCACCGCGCCAGAGTCGGCGGGGGTCAGGAACAGCACGAAGCCAACGAATACCGCCACACCGATCACCACCTTCGCCGCCGGGAAGTACTCCAGCAGTTGGTAGATGGACATGGACGGCTGTTCCAGCGCGGTCTTGCCCAGTTCCACCGCCCCATGGTTGATAACCAGGTCCAGGGCGGTGTTGCCGAAGATCGACAGCCAGGCCAGGGTGAAGCCCAGCGGAATCAGCAGCACGCCGCTGACCAGTTGGCGTACGGTACGGCCCTTGGAAATACGGGCAATGAACATGCCCACGAACGGGCCCCAGGAAATCCACCAGGCCCAGTAGAACACGGTCCACAGGCCCAGCCAGCGCTCGGACTTGCCGGCTTCGCCTTCATACACATACAGGTCGAAGGTTTTCAGCACGATACCGTTGAGGTAATCGCCCACGTTCTGTACCAGGCCATTGAGCAGGTGCAGGGTTTCACCCCCCAGCAGCACGAACATCAGCAGGCCGCTGAACAGGGCGATGTTGAGGTTGGACAGACGGCGGATGCCGTTCTCCACACCCGACACCGCTGCCACGGTAGCCACCCCGGCCATGACCAGGATGACCACGAGCAGGTTGGTCTTGCTGTGGTCCATGCCGAACAGGTACTCGAGGCCCGAGGCCACCTGCATCGAGCCGATACCCAGGTTGGTCACCAGGCCCAGCAGGGTCACGAACATGCCGAAGATGTCCACGGCGTTACCCGCGGCGCCCTTGACCCAACGCTCACCCACCAGCGGGTACAACGCCGAACGCAGGGCCAGCGGCTGGTTGTGCCGGTAGGCGAAGTAACCCACCGCCAGGCCGACCAGTGCGTAGATCGCCCAACCGTGCAGGCCCCAGTGCAGGAAGGTCAGTTGCAGGCCCTGGCGCGCAGCCTCCAGGCTGGCCGGGGTGCCCTCGGGCGGGTTGAAGTAGTGGTCCAGCGGTTCGGATGCACCAAAGTACAGCAGCGAAATGCCGATACCCGACGAAAACAGCATGCCGGCCCAGGCGCCGTAGCTGAAGTCGGGTTGGTCGTCCTTGCCGCCCAGCTTGAGCTTGCCGTAGTCGGAAAACGCCAGGTACACGACGAACAGCAGGTAGCCGCAGATCACCAGCATGTAATACCAGCCGAAGGTGCGCGTCAGCCACTGCTGGGCGACGCCCAGTACTTGGCCGGCAGTTTCGGGTACAGCGATGAGCAAGGCAGTCAGAACGAGGATCATCAGCGCGGAGGTGAAGAACACCACGCGGTTGACCCGTACCCTCTCGGCAGGAGGGTTTGTGAGTGAGGCAGAAGTCATTGCACGAATGCTCCGGGCAGTACGGCTGTGGAGGCTAATCTGTTTTTCCCGAGCAATTGGTGGAATATCCCCACTGCATCAGGTGTTATAAAAGCACCCTGGGAATCGCGGTTCCGAACCGATCCGCTGCAAAACACACACAGGTAGCCCTGCTGCAAATGCCCCGCGCCGGCTTGCGGTGCGCGCATTGGTCACAGGTACACCGCCCGCTCCAAGGGCCTGCCGCACGGTCCAGCACCGCACGGCAGCATCTGCGTCTTGCATCGCTAGCATCCGCGCAGGCTTTACCAGCCGGGGGCTTCGCGATTTTCTGGGGTGACAATTCGTGCCTGCTCGACGGCCTGAAAAACTGTCAATGGCACAAATTGTCGCAGAGCTTATTCTTTATTGATTGAACGTTCAATCAAAACAAAATAGACTGGTCTTCGCCGAGTCAGCCGCCTGTCGTCTGCTCGCAGGCCTGAGGAGATAGCAAGATGCCCAAGGTCGGTATGCAACCCATCCGCCGTCAGCAGTTGATCGAAGCCACATTGCAGGCTGTCGATCAGGTCGGCCTGGGGGATGCCAGCATTGCGCTGATTGCCCGTTTGGCCGGGGTGTCCAACGGCATCATCAGTCACTACTTTCGGGACAAGAATGGCCTGATCGCAGCGACGATGGGCTACATCATGAGCATGCTCAACGAGGGCGTGCGGGCACGCCGCCAAGCCTTGACCGACGATACGCCCCGCGCCCACCTGAAAGTGATCATCGAGGGCAACTTCGATGCCAGCCAGGTGAATGGCCCGGCGATGAAAACCTGGTTGGCGTTCTGGGCTTCCAGCATGCACCAGCCCGATCTGCACAGGTTGCAACGGATCAACGACCACCGTTTGTACTCCAACCTGTGTTGCCAGTTCCGCCGCGCCCTGCCGCTTTACCATGCGCGCAAGGCAGCCCGCGGCCTGGCGGCCCTGATCGATGGCTTGTGGCTGCGTGGCGCCCTGTCGGGGGATGCCTTCGACACCGACCAGGCAATACGGATTGCTTACGAATACATGGATCTACAACTGGCCAAGCAGCACACCCTGGGCACTGACCCAGGGGCTGAAAAACGGCGCGCAGCCCTTGCCAACCCGGCGGGAGCGTGACCCCAGGCCAACCCACACACTGCACTTGCGAGGACACTATGGCCCGTTTCGGAACGCAAAAACTCTACATTGATGGCGGTTACGTGGATGCTGGCAGCGATGCCACCTTCGAAGCCATCAACCCGGCCACCGGCGAAGTGCTTGCCCACGTGCAGCGTGCCACCGAGGCTGACGTCGAGAAGGCCGTCGCCAGCGCCGAGCGTGGCCAGAAAGTGTGGGCGGCCATGACCGCCATGCAGCGCTCGCGCATTCTGCGCCGTGCCGTCGACATCCTGCGTGAACGCAATGACGAACTGGCCATGCTGGAAACCCTGGACACCGGCAAGTCGTACTCCGAAACCCGCTACGTCGACATCGTGACCGGTGCCGACGTGCTGGAATACTACGCAGGCCTGGTGCCAGCCATCGAGGGCGAGCAGATTCCGCTGCGCGAATCGTCCTTCGTCTACACCCGCCGTGAGCCCCTGGGCGTTACCGCAGGCATCGGCGCCTGGAACTACCCCATCCAGATCGCCCTGTGGAAATCCGCACCGGCCCTGGCCGCCGGCAACGCGATGATCTTCAAGCCGTCGGAAGTGACCTCGCTGACCACCCTGAAACTGGCCGAGATCTATACCGAAGCTGGCCTGCCTGATGGCGTGTTCAACGTACTGACCGGCAGCGGCCGCGAAGTCGGCGGCTGGCTGACCGAGCACCCGCGCATCGAGAAAATCTCCTTCACCGGCGGTACCACCACCGGCAAGAAAGTCATGGCCAGCGCCTCGAGCTCGTCGCTCAAGGAAGTAACCATGGAACTGGGCGGCAAGTCGCCCCTGATCATCTGCGCCGACGCCGACCTGGACAAGGCCGCCGACATCGCCATGATGGCCAACTTCTACAGCTCGGGCCAGGTATGCACCAACGGCACCCGCGTGTTCATCCCGGCCGAGCTGAAAGCTGCCTTCGAAGCCAAGATCGTCGAGCGCGTGGCACGTATCCGTGCTGGCAACCCGGAAGATGAAAACACCAACTTCGGCCCGCTGGTCAGCTTCCAGCACATGGAAAGCGTGCTGGGCTACATTGCCAAGGGCAAGGAAGAAGGCGCCCGCGTACTGTGTGGCGGCGAGCGCATGACCGACGGCCTGTTCGCCCAGGGCGCATTCGTGGCACCGACCGTGTTCACCGATTGCACCGACGACATGACCATCGTCAAGGAAGAAATCTTCGGCCCGGTAATGAGCATCCTCAGCTACGAGACCGAGGAAGAAGTGGTACGCCGCGCCAACGACACCGAGTATGGCCTGGCAGCGGGCGTGTGCACCAACGACATCAGCCGCGCCCACCGCATCATCCACCAGCTCGAAGCTGGTATCTGCTGGATCAACGCCTGGGGCGAGTCGCCGGCCGAAATGCCGGTGGGTGGTTACAAGCAATCGGGCGTAGGCCGTGAGAACGGCATCAGCTCGCTGGCCCAGTACACCCGCATCAAGTCGGTTCAAGTCGAACTGGGCGGTTACGCTTCGGTCTTCTGATCCACAGCGTCTAGCCGCTCGCTACTCGCTGCAAGAAAGCGCCGGCTGGCAACCTGCCAACCGGCCCTTGCAGGCCTCGTCCATCCGTGAGCTTCGCACGGCTGCTGTTTCTTGCAGCTCGCAGCTTGAAGCTCGCCACTGCTTCCGGAGGAAGCCCCATGGAATACGATTACATCATCGTGGGTGCCGGCTCTGCCGGTAACACCCTGGCCACCCGCCTGACCGAAGATGCCGGCACCACCGTGCTGCTGCTCGAAGCCGGTGGCCCCGACTACCGTTTTGACTTCCGCACCCAGATGCCCGCCGCCCTGGCCTTCCCGCTGCAGGGCCGCCGCTACAACTGGGCCTATGAGACCGACCCCGAGCCGCACATGGATGGCCGCCGCATGGAGTGCGGCCGTGGTAAAGGCCTGGGCGGTTCGTCGCTGATCAACGGCATGTGCTACATCCGTGGCAACGCCATGGACTTCGACGGCTGGGCCGAGCTGCCTGGCCTGCAGGACTGGACCTACCTGGACTGCCTGCCGTACTTCCGCAAGGCCGAAACCCGCGACATCGGCCCCAACGATTACCACGGCGGCGAAGGCCCGGTCAGCGTGGCCACGCCCAAGGCTGGCAACAACCCGCTGTTCCACGCCATGGTCGAGGCCGGCGTGCAGGCCGGCTACCCGCGCACCGAAGACCTGAACGGCTACCAGCAGGAAGGCTTCGGCCCGATGGACCGTTCGGTGACCAAGAACGGCCGCCGCTCCAGCACCGCCCGCGGCTACCTGGACCAGGCCAAGAAACGCCCCAACCTGACCATCGTCACCCACGCCCTTAGCGACCGCGTGCTGTTCGACGGCAAGCGTGCCGTGGGCGTGACCTACCTGGTGGGCGATAGCGAAGAGCGCGTCGAAGCACGCGCGCGCAAGGAAGTGATCGTAAGCTCCGGCGCCATTGCCTCGCCGCAACTGCTGCAGCGCTCCGGCGTGGGCCCGCGCGCCCTGCTGGAAACCCTGGGTGTGCCGGTGGTGCACGACCTGCCAGGCGTGGGTGAGAACCTGCAGGACCACCTGGAGCTGTACCTGCAGTACGCCTGCACCCAGCCGGTCTCGCTGTACCCGTCGCTGCTGTGGTGGAACCAGCCGGCCATCGGCGCCGAATGGCTGTTCAATGGCACCGGCATCGGCGCCAGCAACCAGTTCGAGGCCGGTGGCTTCATCCGCACCCGCCCCGAGTTCAAGTGGCCGAACATCCAGTACCACTTCCTGCCAGTGGCCATCAATTACAACGGCTCCAACGGCGTGAAGGAGCACGGTTTCCAGGCGCACATGGGCTCGATGCGTTCGCCAAGCCGTGGCCGCGTGCAGGCCAAATCCAAGGACCCGCGCCAGCACCCGAGCATTCTGTTCAACTACATGGCCACCGAGCAGGACTGGCAGGAATTCCGTGACGGTATCCGCCTGACCCGCGAAATCATGGCCCAGCCGGCGCTGGACCCTTACCGTGGCCGCGAAATCAGCCCGGGCGCGCACGTGCAAACCGACGAAGAACTGGACAAGTTCATCCGTGAGCACGCTGAAACGGCGTTCCACCCGTCCTGCTCGTGCAAGATGGGCACCGACGACATGGCTGTGGTCGATGGCGAGGGCCGCGTGCATGGCATGCAGGGCCTGCGCGTGGTCGACGCCTCGATCATGCCGATCATCATCACCGGTAACCTCAACGCCACCACCATCATGATTGCCGAGAAAATCTCGGACAAGATCCGTGGTCGCCAGCCATTGCCGCGCAGCACTGCCCGGTATTACGTGGCGGGCGATGCGCCGGTGAAAGGCGCGCCGATGCGTGAAGTGAAGCAGGCGTAAGCCGGCCCCACGGGTAGCGTATCCCCTTCGGTCCTTGTGACCAGCCTGTGGCCGCGGGTTCACCTGTGAAGCCCGCCCATAGGCAGCATGGATAAAGGCACCCACTGAGGTGCCTTTTGTACATCTGCAGAAACGCTTTACATGCTGGCAATTCATCGGGTTAGAATCGATTGGCACGCGACTTGCCAGTCAAGCCTCATTCTTCCCGCAATATCCCGGAGTACCTGCCTTTGGATGCCAGCACCATCAACAGCCTGTTCCTGATCGGCGCATTGCTGGTGGGCGCAAGTATTCTGGTCAGCTCGCTGTCATCGCGCCTGGGCATCCCTATTCTGGTCATCATCCTCGCCGTCGGCATGGTCGCGGGCGTGGACGGCGGCGGCATCATTTTCAACAACTACCCCACCGCCTACCTGGTGGGCAACCTGGCGCTGGCCGTCATCCTGCTCGACGGCGGGCTGCGCACGCGGGTTGCCAGCTTCCGCGTCGCCTTGTGGCCAGCGCTGTCGCTGGCCACGGTGGGGGTCATGATCACCACGGCGCTGACCGGCATGGTCGCCGCCTGGCTGTTCAACCTCAGCCTGATCCAGGGCCTGCTGATCGGTGCCATCGTCGGCTCCACCGACGCCGCAGCGGTGTTCTCGCTGCTGGGCGGCAAGGGGTTGAACGAGCGGGTAACCGCCACCCTTGAAATCGAATCGGGCAGCAACGACCCCATGGCGGTGTTCCTCACCGTCACCCTGATCGACATGATTGCCAGTGGCCAGACCGGGCTGCACTGGAGCCTGCTGGGCCACCTGCTGCGCGAGTTCGGTATCGGCGGGCTGCTGGGCCTGGGCGGTGGCTGGTTGATGCTGCAACTGGTCAACCGTATCAACCTGGCTGGCGGCCTGTACCCCATTCTGGTGGTGGCCGGCGGCCTGGTGGTGTTCTCGCTGACCAACGCGCTGCACGGCAGCGGCTTCCTGGCCGTGTACCTGTGCGGCCTGGTGCTGGGCAACAAGCCAATCCGCAGCCGGCATGGCATCCTGCACATGCTCGACGGCATGGCCTGGCTGGCCCAGATCGGCATGTTCCTGGTGCTAGGGCTGCTGGTGACGCCCCACGACCTGTTGCCCATCGCGGTACCGGCACTGGGCCTGGCCCTGTGGATGATCCTGGTGGCACGCCCGCTGTCGGTGGTGGCTGCACTGCTGCCGTTCAAGGCCTTCCACGGGCGTGAAAAGGGCTTCATTGCCTGGGTCGGCCTGCGCGGCGCAGTCCCCATCATTCTGGCGGTGTTCCCGCTGATGGCCGGCCTGCCCGACGCCCAGCTGTTCTTCAACCTGGCGTTCTTCATCGTGCTGATATCGCTGCTGGTCCAGGGCACCAGCCTGCCGTGGATGGCCAAACTGCTGAAGGTGACCGTGCCGCCAGACCCGGCGCCCATTTCGCGCTCGGCGCTGGAGGTGCACATCACCAGCGAGTGGGAAATGTTCGTGTACCGCCTGGGCGCAGAAAAGTGGTGCATCGGCGCAGCCCTGCGTGAACTCAAGATGCCCGAGGGCACCCGGATTGCCGCGCTGTTCCGTGGCGAACAGCTGCTGCACCCCACCGGCAGCACCGTGCTGCAGGTGGACGACATGCTTTGCGTCATCGGCCACGAGCATAACCTGCCCGCACTGGGCAAACTGTTCAGCCAGGCGCCGCAGCGCGGCCTGGACCTGCGCTTCTTCGGTGACTTTGTGCTCGAAGGTGACGCAGAGCTGGGCGCGGTGGCGTCCCTGTACGGCCTGAAAGTGGACACACTCGACGCGCAAATGCCGCTGGCGCAGTTCATCCGACAGAAGGTCGGAGGCGCGCCAGTGGTAGGCGACCAGGTGGAATGGAACGGCACGATCTGGACCGTGGCGACCATGGACGGGAACAACATCCAGAAAGTGGGCGTCAGATTCCCCGAAGGAACGCGACCAGGACCAGGATTGTTCCTCTAAACTTCGTTTCTGCCTGATCCATAAGTAGCCTGCCTATGTCCTTTCGCGTGTACCTGCGCACAGCCCTGCTGGGGCTGTGCCTGTCCCTTTCCTTCGCAGCCGCTGCGGCAGAAGCCCCGACCACCGCCAGCGTGCAGAACAGCCTCGACAAAATTGCCGACCGCAAGCTGCCCGAAGCGGATCAGAAGGCTCTGCAGCAGGTGCTGGAACAGACCCTGAACCTGCTGGCCAGCAAGGAAGACAGCGAACGCAAGCTGGCCGCATTGAAGCAGCAGTTGGCCAATGCCCCGAAGGAAACCAGCGACAGCCAGAAAGAACTGGCCCGGCTCAAGCAAAGCCCGGCGCAACCGGTAGCGCAGCGCTATGCCAGCCTGTCCGTGCCACAGCTTGAACAGATGCTCAGCGAGCGCACCACCCAGCAGGGCGAGCTGCAGAAGGCACTGTCCGAAGCCAACAGCCTGATCATCAACTCGCAGACCCGCCCGGAGCGGTCCCAGGCCGAGATCAGCAGCAGCCAGGCACGTACCCAGCAGATCAATAGCACCCTCAAAAGCGGCAAGGACGCCGGTAAACCGATCAGCGCCGACCTGCGCAACCAGCTCAATGCCGAACTGGCTTCGCTCAATGCGATGACCACGCTGCGCCGCCAGGAGCTGGCTGGCAACAGCCTGCTGCAAGACCTGGGCAATGCCCGCCATGACCTGCTGATCGAACGCGCCGCACGCCTTGAGCAGGAAATTCAGGACTTGCAGACCCTGATCAACAGCAAACGCCTGGCCCAGTCACAGGAGACCGTGACCCAGCAGTCGATCGAGGCGCAAAAAGCCGGTGGCAGCAGCCTGTTGGCAACCGAGAGCGCGACCAACCTGCAACTGTCCGACTACCTGCTCAGAAGCACCGACCGGCTCAACGAACTGACCCAGCAGAACCTGCGGACCAAGCAGCAGCTGGACAGCCTGACCCAGGCCGACCAGGCACTGGACGAGCAGATCAACGTGCTCAAGGGCAGCCTGCTGCTGTCCAAGATCCTCTACAAACAGAAGCAGACCCTGCCCCACCTCAAGCTGGACCGTGACCTGGCTGACCAGATTGCCGACACGCGGCTGTACCAGTTCGAAGTCAACCAGCAGCGCGAACAGATGAGCAGCCCGGTGAGCTATGTGGACAAGCTGCTGGCCGGGCAACCCCAGGAAGAGGTGACGCCCCAGCTGCGCAAGGCGCTGCTGGAGGTGGCGATCACCCGCAGCGACCTGCTGGAGCGGCTTAACCGCGAGCTGTCGGCGTTGCTCAACGAGTCCATCACCCTGCAGCTGAACCAGAAGCAACTGCTGGGTACGGCACAGAGCCTGCGTACCACGCTGGACGAGCAGATGTTCTGGATCCCCAGCAACAAGCCCCTGGACTGGGACTGGCTGACCTACGTGCCCCAGCGCCTGGCCGACCAGGTAGCCAACCTGCCCTGGAGCTCGGGGCTGAACGAGCTGGCGGACGGCCTGGTGCAGCGCCCGCTGCTGTTCCTGCCGCTGCTGCTGGTGATCGGTGGCCTGCTGTGGCGGCGCAAGAACCTGTACGCCAGCATCGACAAGGTCCACCAGGACATCGGCCACTTCCGCCGCGACAGCCAGTGGCATACGCCGCGGGCAATCCTGATCAACATCCTGCTGGCGATGCCGGTGAGCCTGGGCCTGGCCCTGTGCAGCTACGCCCTGCAGATCGACGCCCGTGGGCAGAACGCCAACCTGGGCGCCGCCTTGTGGCAACTGGCCCAGGCCTGGCTGGTGTTCTACACCGCCTATCGCATCCTGTCGCCAGGCGGGGTGGCGGAGGTGCACTTCCGCTGGCACAAGCCTCAGGTCGAATTCCTGCGTGGCTGGGTGCGCCGCCTGGGCACCGTGGTGCTGGCCCTGGTAGGCGTGGTGGCCGTGGCGGAGCACCAGCCCTCGGCGCTGGCGGATGATGTACTGGGCATCGGCGTGGTGCTGACCTGCTATGCGCTGATGGCGTGGCTGCTCAGCCGCCTGCTGCTGAGCAGCCCGGCACACCGTGACACCTCGCTGTTCCGCAAAGCCGTGGGTGTGGCGTTCACCGCGCTGCCCATCGCCTTGTTCATGGCCGTGTGCTTCGGCTACTACTACACCGCGCTGAAGCTGACCGACCGGCTGATCTACACACTCTACCTGCTGCTGTTCTGGCTGGTGATCGAAGCCGCCTTCGTGCGCGGCCTCTCGGTGGCAGCGCGGCGCCTGGCCTACCAGCGTGCGCTGAGCAAGCGGGCGGCCGCCAAGGAGGGGCTGGACGGTGAGGTCATCATCGAAGAGCCCACCCTGGATATCGAACAGGTCAACCAGCAATCCCTGCGCCTGATCCGCCTGGCCCTGCTCGGCGGGTTCATTGCCGGCCTGTACTGGGTATGGGCAGACTTGATATCGGTGTTCGCCTACCTCAACAATTTCGTGCTGTACGAGTACACCAGCGGTACCGGCGCGGCCGCCAGCATGGTCCCCATCAGCCTCGGCGACCTGCTGGGCGCGCTGGTGATCGTGGGCATTACCTTCGCCCTGGCCGGCAACCTCCCTGGCCTGCTGGAGGTGCTGGTGCTGTCACGGCTGAACCTGGCCCAGGGCAGCGCCTACGCCACCACCACGCTGCTGTCGTACACCATCGTCGGGGTGGGTATCGTCAGCACCCTGTCCACTCTGGGGGTGAGCTGGGACAAGCTGCAATGGCTGGTAGCGGCACTGTCGGTGGGCCTGGGTTTCGGCATGCAGGAAATCTTCGCCAACTTCATTTCCGGCATCATGATCCTGTTCGAACGCCCGGTGCGCATCGGCGACACCATCACCATCGGCAACCTGTCGGGCACGGTCAGCAAGATCCGCATCCGGGCCACCACCATCACCGATTTCGACCGCAAGGACATCATCGTCCCCAACAAGACCTTCATCACCGGCCAGCTGATCAACTGGTCGCTGACCGACACGGTCACCCGCGTGACGCTCAAGCTTGGCATCGACTACGGCTCCGACCTGGACCTGGTGCGCGACCTGCTGCTCAAGGGTGCCCACGAGAACCCGCGCGTGCTCAAGGACCCGGAGCCGCTGGTGTACTTCCTGCAATTTGGCGAAAGCTCGCTGGACCACGAACTGCGCATGCACGTGCGCGACCTGGGCGACCGCAACCCGACGCTGGACGAGATCAACCGCTACATCAACCGTGAGTTCAAGGCCCACGACATCAAGATCTCGGTACGTCAGGTGGAGGTGTTCCTGATGGACACCAAGGGTGGCAAGCAGCAGCTGATCCCGCAGGACACACCCAAACCCGATGGCACTGCTGCGGTGTAGCAGGCTCGAATGCCTTATGCTTCGCTGAACTTCAGGAGCCGCCTGTGAAAGCACTCGACCAACTGACCTTCGACAACCGCTTCGCCCGCCTGGGCGACGCCTTCTCCACCGAGGTGCTGCCAGAGCCTATTGCAGAGCCGCGCCTGGTGGTGGCAAGCCAGGCAGCCATGGCTTTGCTGGACCTGGACCCGGCTCAGGCCGAGCTGCCGGTTTTTGCCGAGGTATTCAGCGGCAATAGCCTGTGGGACCAGGCCGAGCCACGGGCAATGGTCTATTCCGGGCACCAGTTCGGCAGCTACAACCCGCGCCTGGGCGATGGCCGTGGCCTGCTGCTGGCCGAAGTGGTCAACGATGCCGGCGAGCACTGGGACCTGCACCTCAAGGGTGCCGGCCAAACCCCGTATTCGCGCATGGGCGATGGCCGCGCCGTGCTACGTTCATCCATTCGCGAGTTCCTCGCGTCCGAAGCCCTGCATGCCCTGGGCATCCCCACCAGCCGGGCGCTGTGCGTGGTCGGCTCCAGCACCCCGGTGTGGCGCGAAACCCGCGAGAGCGCTGCAATGCTGACGCGCCTAGCCCACAGCCACGTGCGCTTTGGCCACTTCGAGTACTTCTACTACACCAAGCAGCCCGAACAGCAGCGCCAGCTGATCGACCACGTGTTGCAGCAGCACTACGCCGAGTGCCTGACGGCCGAACAGCCCTACCTGGCCATGTTCCGCACCATCGTGGAACGCAACGCCGAGCTGATCGCCCGTTGGCAGGCTTATGGCTTCTGTCATGGGGTGATGAACACCGACAACATGTCGATCCTGGGCATCACCTTCGACTTCGGCCCGTTCGCGTTCCTCGATGATTTCGATGCCAACTTCATCTGCAACCACTCCGATGACCGGGGCCGTTACAGCTATGACAACCAGGTACCCATCGCCCACTGGAACCTCAGCGCGCTGGCCCAGGCGCTGACCACGGTGATCGAAGTGGAGCCGCTGAAGGACGCGCTGGGGCTGTTCCTGCCGCTGTACCAGGCGCACTACCTGGACCTGATGCGCCGGCGCCTGGGGCTGACCACTGCCGAGGATGACGACATGGCGCTGGTCGAGCGCTTGCTGCAGCGCATGCAGAGCGGCGGCGTGGACTACAACCTGTTCTTCCGTACCCTGGGCGACCAGCCGGTGGCCGAGGCGTTGCAGCGGGTAAGGGACGACTTCATCGACCTGGCCGGCTTCGACGGCTGGGCGGCGGACTACCTGGCACGCTGCGCCCGCGAACCTGCCAACGCCGAAGGCCGGCGCGCGCGCATGCATGCGGTAAACCCGCTTTATGTGCTGCGCAATTACCTGGCACAGAAGGCCATCGAAGCGGCTGAAAGCGGGGATTACACGGAGGTGCGGCGCCTGCATGCAGTGCTTTGCAAACCGTTCGAAGAGCAGCCAGGGATGGAAGCCTATGCCCAACGCCCGCCGGAGTGGGGCAAACACCTGGAAATCAGCTGCTCTTCCTGATTCAGGCGTTGTGGGTAGGGCTGCACACAATGGGTTGATCTGAAAAGAACCCGTGGGAGCAGTTGTCTTCCACAAAATCTGAACGCTGGCGCAATCCACCTTGTGGGAGCGGCTTCAGCCGCGAACACCGGCGAAGCCGGGGCCATACCCCGCGCTATTTGCTTCGCGGATAAACCCCACAGTGAATAGGCCTTGCTTACTGAAACACTGCCCTATACGTGTGACTTCTTACGCGCCTGCCAGCAATGATTCGTAAGGAATGCGGAGGCCATCATGGAGACGCTTGATCATCGAGAGACTCAAGCCCCGTTTACCATTTAGCACTTCCGATACTCGGCCACTTGCGCCGATATAGGGTTCAAGATCCCGTGCAGTAAGTCCCTGTTGGTCCATGCAAAATTTAATGGCTTCAATCGGGGTAGCAGGATGGATTGGGTAGTGCTTGCTTTCGTAAACTTCGATCAGCGTGACTAGAACTTCCATTTCATCGGCCTCAGCCGTGCCAGCCTCTGCTTGGAAAATAGCTTCTAGCCTCTCGAATGCCGCTCGCAGATCATCATAATTGCGGATCGGTTTAATATCCATTGACTGTCTCCACGTCGATTTCGTCATACCGCTCGTGCGTACCGATGAACTTAACCCATGCAACACCCGCACGGTATTGAATCTCCACGACTAGCCGATACTTATTGCCTCCAATGTTGAAGACAACGCGGTTATTGCCACAGACACTGGCACTACCCATTTGATTCTTCACATCCTGTGGCGTTCGCCATTCTGCCTTGAGCACGATGTCATGCCAGCTTTCGAAGGCCGATTTGGCGTCTTGACGGCCAGGCGACTCCCAAAATTTCACCAAACTGCTCTTGGCAATAATACGCATCCGGGCCAATCTCCCTTTTTGGGAGATTATGCCGAGAGTTTACCGCCGCACCAAGCTCTCGCCAAGCCAGCTACGCCCCCCGCTCCAGCAAATCGTGCAACTCCACGAATTGCTGTGTCAGCTTGTGCCGGGGTTCGAGGTGGATCAACGGCAGGCTGGCGTGGTGCGATTCGCGCATTTTCACCGAGCTGCCCAGGTAAACCGGCAACACGGGCAAGCCTTCGGCCAGTAGCTCGTCGAGCATCTGCTGGGGCAGGCTGGCGCGGGCCTGGAACTGGTTGACCACAATGCCTTCGACCTGCAGGTCTTCGTTGTGGTCATCTTTCAACTCTTCGATTTCCGCCAACAGGCCGTAAAGGGCCTGGCGCGAGAAGCTGTCACAGTCGAAAGGGATAAGCACCCGATCGGCAGCGATCAACGCTGAAACCGCATAGAAATTCAGTGCTGGCGGCGTATCGATGTAGATTCGGTCGTAGTCCTCGTCCAGCGCCTCGAGCAGCTTACGCAGCTTGTTGATCTTGTGCTTGGCCTCGAGCTTGGGCTGCAAGTCGGCAAGCTCCGCCGTGGCAGTGACCACATGCAGGTTGTCGAACGGGGTTTCGTAGATGTCCACCTTGTTCTTCTTGGCGAACGGCCCGCTGGACAAACTCTGCTTGAAGAAGTCGGCAATGCCCATGGGGATGTCGTCGCCGGTCAGGCCGGTGAGGTACTGGGTGGAATTGGCCTGGGCATCCAGGTCTATCAGCAGGGTACGGTAACCTTCATGGGCACTCACCGCCGCCAGGTTGCAGGCGATGCTCGATTTGCCCACGCCACCTTTCTGATTGAATACCACGCGCCGCATGGCTGATCTCCGTGTGTAGACGAGTGCCCGAGTATGTGCGGGCCACGTGACAATAACCAGCACCGTCGCAGGCAATAGCAGCCTGCCAGCACGCAGCACCGGCTGTCGGAAACAGGCAACTATTCGATCAGACGATGCCACACGCGATTGAAGGCGTTGTCTGTTTGGATCCGAATCCATTGCTACATGCACGCCGCACCGGGATAATGCGCGCCACTCGACGAACGCACCCACCCTTGCAGGCATGCGCCGAGTCATTCCCTCGGCATGGAAGTCCCTCGGGGCGGGAAAGAGAAACCACTGTGATCACCTTTGATATCACCCAATGGCGTGCCTGGGCTCCGGGCCTTTCGGCGCCTGCTGATTGGCAGGCCTGGGCCTGTGGGCAGCAGCCACCCGCCGGCGATGCCGGGGCACCCGACGTGGCCTTCCTGCCCGCCATGCAGCGGCGGCGGCTCAGCCACATGGCGCGGATGGCGTTCGCCGTGGGCTGGCCCCTGGCCGAGGGCCAGCCGCAACTGCCACTGGTGTTCGTTTCACGGCATGGTGAAACACCGCGTACGTTCTCGATCCTCAGCGAGCTGGCGGCGAATCAGCCGTTGTCCCCTACCCAGTTCAGCCTGTCGGTACACAACGCGGTAATCGGCCTGTGGTCGATCCTGCGCGGGTCCACGTGCGAAATGACCGCGCTGGCCGCCGCCGGCGACGGCTTTGAGCAAGGCATCCTGGAAGCGGCCGCGCTGCTGGCCGAAGGTGCGCCAGCCGTGTTGCTGATCGTTACCGAGGAGCAACCACCGCAGGTGTATGGGCCGTGGATAGACGACGTGCCCTTCGCCTACGCGCTGGGCCTGTTGCTGACCCCGGGCAAGCAGTGGCAACTGGCACCCGCAACCACCGCTGAACCGTCACCGCACGGGGCATTGCCCCATGGCCTCAGTTGGCTCAAGGCCATGTTGACTGGCTGCGATTCTTTCAACCACACATGGATGCGTCGTACATGGAACTGGCACCGTCAGCTGTGAGCAGGCCCCGCGACGCCTACCATTGGCGCCTGCTGGCAACCGCCGCGAGCTTCTTTGTATTTGGCCTGGGCTGCCTGGCCCTGCGCCTGCTGGTGTTCCCGTTGCTGGCGTGCCTGCCTGGGGGCAGCGGCCGCCATCGCCTGCGTGCGCGGCGCACCATCAGCTGGCTGTTCTGGCGCTTCGTGCGCTTCATGCGCGCCGCCGGTGTACTCACCTACCAGATCGACGGGGCAGAGCGCCTGGGCCGGCCCGGGCAGATGATCATCGCCAACCACCCTTCGCTGATCGATGTGGTGTTCCTGATTGGCCTGGTGCGCCAGGCCAACTGCGTGGTCAAGCAAAGCCTTTTCGACAACCCGTTCACCCGCGGGCCGGTCAGCGAAGCCCAGTACATCGGCAACAACGGCAGCATGGACATGCTCGACGCCGCCGTCGACTCGCTGCAGCAGGGCCAAACGCTGGTGATCTTCCCCGAAGGCACGCGTACCCCGCCAGGCCAGGCGCCGGCCTTCCATCGCGGGGCCGCCGCCATCGCCCTGCGTGGCGCGAAAATGGTCACCCCCGTCACCATCAGGGTCAGCCCCACCACGCTGACCAAGAACGAACCCTGGTACCGCATCCCCAGCCGCCGCGTGCACCTTACCTTCAAGGTAGGGGCCGATATCGATCCCCAAGTGTTCAGCGCCCTGGGCCCGGCGCCCAAGGCCTCTCGCCTGCTGAACGATTACCTGCATGACTACTTCCTCAAGGAGCTCGCCGCCGATGAGCGCGCCACAGCAAGACCTCAACCGTGACCTCAAACAGCTGATCATCGACGCCCTGGGCCTCGAGGACATCAGCGTCCAGGACATCGACGACGAACAGACCCTGTTCGGCGAAGGCCTGGGCCTGGATTCGGTCGATGCGCTGGAGCTTGGCCTGGCGATCCAGAAGCGCTACGGCATCAAGATCGATGCCGATGCCAAGGACACCCGCAACCATTTCAGCAACGTCGCCACCCTGGCGGCATTCGTCACTGCCCGTCAGGCCGCCTGAGACCGCACCATGCAAACCCGTGAAGACATCTTCAACATCCTGCGCGACGCCCTGGTCGAGTTGTTCGAGCTGGACCCGGCCCGCATCAGCCTCGACGCCAACCTGTACCAGGACCTGGAAATCGACAGCATCGACGCCGTCGACCTGATCGATCACATCAAGCGCCAGACGGGCAAAAAAATCGCCGCTGACGAATTCAAGTCGGTGCGCACCGTCAACGACGTGGTCGAGGCTGTGTTCCGCCTGGTAAACCCGGCGGCATGAAACAGCTGATTGGCCTGGGCCTGCTGGTGGCCGGCCTGCTGTACCCGTTTGCGGTGCACTTCGGCATGGCCCATTTCGCCCCCTGGCAATTCGGCCTGCTGCTTGGCAGCCTGTGGCTGGCCCGTGTGCTCAGCGCGCCGCGCCGCCCCGGCAGCCTGTGGATGGCCGTGGCCGCCCTGGCATTCTGCTGCGTACTGGGGCTGTCCGACAGCCAGGCCCTGCTGCGCTGGTACCCGGTGTTGATCAGTGCCTTCATGCTGGCGCTGTTCGGTACCAGCCTGCTGCACGGCATGCCGGTGGCCGAGCGCCTTGCACGCCTGCGCGACCCACAGCTGCCGCCGCGAGCGGTGCGCTATACGCGGCACGTCACCCAGGCCTGGTGCCTGTTTTTTCTGCTTAACGGCCTGATCGCCGCCAGCCTCACGCTATGGGCACCCCTGACGTGGTGGACGCTGTACAACGGCATCATCGCCTACGCCGCCATGGGCGTGCTGTTCGCCCTGGAATGGCTGATAAGACAACGTGTGCGAGGACGCTCATGAACTGGATCAACCTCGAACACCTGCTGCTGGCGCTGGACGCGTCGCGGCCGGTGACCCAGGCCCCCGCCCTGAACCATGCTGGCCTGTGCCAACAGGCCCTGCGGCTGGCGGGGGGCCTGCACCAGCGCGGTGCCCGGCGCCTGGCCATTCACCTGGAGGACGCGGCCCAACTGGCCGCCGCCCTGCTGGGTGCCTGGCGGGCGGGCGTCGAGGTGCTGCTGCCCGCCGACCTGCAGCCCGCCACCCGTGAGCGCTGGCACAGCCATGTCGACCTGTGGCTCAGCGACCAGCCCGGCGATACGCCGTTCGAGGCATTGATGGGCCAAGCCATGCCCCCCGCCGCGCTGGACCTGGACCTGTGCCGCATCAGCCTGTGCACGTCCGGGTCCAGTGGCGAACCCAAGCGCATCGACAAGCAGCTGCGCCAGCTGGCCAACGAGGTAGAGGCACTCGAGCAACTCTGGGGAGCCGACCTGGGCCGGGCCTGGATCATCGGCAGTGTCGCCACCCAGCACATCTACGGCCTGCTGTTCCGTGTGCTGTGGCCCCTGTGCGCCGGGCGCGGCTTCGAGCGGCGCCAGCTGCCCTTCCCCGAAGACCTGCAACGGGCCAGCCGTGAGCACCCTGCGTTCGCCTGGGTGGCCAGCCCTGCCCTGCTCAAGCGCATGGGCGAGAACCTGGACTGGCCTGCCCTGCAACCGGTGCGCAAGGTATTTTCGTCCGGTGGCGAGCTGCCGGCCGATGCCGCCCAGCGCCTGCAGCAACGCCTTGGCCAGTGGCCTGCAGAAATTCTCGGCAGTTCGGAAACCGGCGGTATCGCCTGGCGCCAGGGGCAAGCCCTGTGGCAGCCCTTTGCCGGCGTGCAATTGAGCCACGGCGCCGATGGCGCGATGCGTATCGCCTCGCCTTACCTGCCTGCTGGGCATGTGGAACACAGCGCGGATGCTGCGGAGTTCTCGCAAGACGGGCGTTTCCGCCTGCTGGGCCGCCTGGACCGCATCGTCAAGCTGGAAGAAAAGCGCATTTCCCTGCCCATGCTGGAGCAGGCCCTGTGCACCCACCCCTGGGTGGCTGAAGCGCGCCTGGGCATGATCGAACAAGGCCGGGCGTACCTGGCCGCGTTGCTGGTGCCAACCGCGGCAGGCCTGCACGCGCTGCGCAACCAGGGCCGCCGGGTACTGCTGGATACGCTGCGTAAACACCTGGCGGGCCACTGCGAGGCGCTGGCGTTGCCGCGCCGCTGGCGGCTGATGCAGCAACTGCCACTCAACAGCCAGGGCAAGCTACCCCAGGCGGCCCTGCACACGCTGCTGGAGGCACCACGCAGCATGGCGCCGCAGGTGCTGGCACAGCAGGGCGCGGGCGACGAACTGCAGTTCAACCTCGCCGTGCCGCTGGACCTGGCGTGTTTCTCCGGGCATTTCCCGCGTACGCCAGTGCTGCCGGGCGTGGTGCAGATCGACTGGGCCATCGCGCTGGCAACCGAACACCTGCAGGCCGGGCTGCACTTCGCCGGCATGGAAGTGCTGAAGTTCCAGCAGCTGGTGCGCCCCGGCGACCAGCTGGCACTGAGCCTTCGCCTGGACCGGGCACGCAGCAAACTGTACTTCGCCTTCACCTGCGCGGGGCAGCCCTGCTCCAGCGGCCGTATCCTGCTGGAGAACACCTGTGCATAAGCCCTGCGCGGTCATCCCCGTGTACAACCACGAGCAGGCACTGCCGGCTGTGGTAGCCGAACTGCAGCAAGCGGGCCTGCCCTGCGTGCTGGTCGATGACGCCAGCCATCCCGCCTGCGCGCAAGTGCTCGCACACCTGGCCAGCCAGCGTGATGTGTATCTGGTCACCCTGGCCGTGAACCAGGGCAAGGGTGGCGCGGTAATGGCTGGCCTGCGAGAGGCTGCACGCCTTGGCTTCAGCCATGCGCTGCAGGTAGACGCCGATGGCCAGCACAACCTGCTCGATGTGGGGCTGTTCATCGACCAGTCGCGCAACCACCCACAGGCACTGGTGTGCGGTTACCCCCAGTACGATGCCAGTGTGCCCAAGGGCAGGCTGTATGCCCGCTACCTCACCCACGTGTGGGTGTGGATCAACAGCTTGTCGCTGCAGATCCCCGACTCCATGTGCGGTTTTCGCGTGTATCCCCTGCCTGCCACCCTGGCGATGATCGACAGCGTCAAACTGGGCAAGCGCATGGACTTCGACCCTGAAATCCTGGTGCGCCTGGCCTGGCGCAACCAGCCGATGCGCTGGCTGCCCACCCGGGTGCACTACCCCCAGGACGGCCTGTCACATTTCAGGCTGTTCCATGACAACGCGCTGATCTCGAAAATGCACGCCAAGCTGTTCTTCGGCATGCTGCTGCGGGCACCGGCAATACTCTGGCGCAGGTGGCGGGCATGAGCGAACCGTCGCAGCACTGGGCCGAACATCAGGAGCGCGGCAGCTTCTGGCTGATGAAACTCACAGCCACCCTGGTGCGCCTGCTGGGCCGGCGCATGCTCAGCCCGTTGATCCACCTCATCGTCGCCTACTTCTTCCTGTTTGGCCGCCGCGCCCGGCGCAGCGCCTGGCAGTACCAGCAGCGGCTGCGCCAATGGAGCGGCGGGCAGACCACCGCCCCCAGCCAATGGCAGGTGTTCCGCCAGTTCATGGCCTTCGCCGAGGCCCTGCTGGACAAGCTGGACGTGTGGAACGGCAAGCTGCGTATCGAAGACATCGAGATCCACGACCCGGCCCAACTGCGCCGGCAACTGCGCGGCAGCCGTGGGCAAATGCTGGTAGGGGCGCACCTGGGCAACCTTGAAGTGTGCCGCGCCCTCGCCGAAATCGGCGAGCAGGTCACCATGAACGTGCTGGTGCACACCCGCCATGCCGAGCGCTTCAACCGCCTGTTGGGTGAAGCGGGGGCTACCAACCTGAGGCTGATCCAGGTCAGCGAACTGGACCCAGCTGTCATGCTGCAATTGTCCGAACGGCTGGAGCGTGGCGAATGGCTGGCGATTGCCGGTGACCGTGTGCCCCTGCACGGCGGGCGCACGGTAGAAGTGGATTTCCTCGGCCACCGGGCAGCCTTTCCGCAAGGCCCGTGGCTGCTGGCGGGCATGCTCGAATGCCCGCTCAACCTGCTGTTCTGCCTCAAGCACCAGGGGCGCTACCACGTCACCCTCGAACCCTTTGCCGAGCGCCTGCAATGGCGACGCGGCCAGCGCGATCAGGTAATCGCCGAGTGGGCCACACGCTACGCCGACCGCCTGGGCCACTACTGCACCCAGGCGCCCCTGCAGTGGTTCAATTTCTACCCTTTCTGGAAGACCGATGACGATGCATCCGCATGAAGCTGTCACGTTCGGCGAAGCGCCGCTGGCAATCGAACAGGTGGTGGCCCTGGCAGAACGCCGTGCCCAGGTGCACCTGCAGGACGACGCCGCCTACCGAGAACGTATCGCCCGGGGTGCAAGGTTTCTCGACACCCTGCTCGACAAGGAAGGGGTGATCTACGGCGTCACCACCGGCTACGGTGATTCCTGCGTGGTGGCTGTACCACTGGAACATGTGGAGGCGCTGCCACAGCACCTGTACACCTTCCACGGCTGCGGCCTCGGCAAGCTGCTGGATGCCCCTGCCACCCGCGCGGTGCTGGCCGCACGCCTGCGCTCGCTCAGCCATGGTGTTTCCGGCGTGCGCCTTGAGCTTCTGGAGCGCCTGCGCGACTTCCTCGCGCACGACATCCTGCCGCTGATCCCCGAAGAAGGCTCGGTGGGCGCCAGCGGTGACCTTACGCCGCTGTCTTATGTGGCCGCGACGCTGTCAGGCGAGCGCGATGTGATGTACCAGGGCGTGCGCCGCAGCAGCGCCGACGTGCACCGCGAACTGGGCTGGCAACCGCTGGTGCTCCGGCCCAAGGAAGCCCTGGCGCTGATGAACGGCACTGCGGTGATGACCGGGTTGGCGTGCCTGGCCTACAGCCGCGCCGACTACCTGCTGCAGTTGGCCACCCGCATCACCGCCCTGAACGTGATCGCCCTGCAGGGTAACCCGGAACACTTCGATGAACGGCTGTTCGCCGCCAAGCCGCACCCCGGCCAGGCGCAAGTCGCCGCCTGGCTGCGCCAGGACCTTGCCATCGACGCCCCGCTGCCGACCCTGCACCGCCTGCAGGACCGCTACTCGCTGCGCTGCGCGCCGCACGTGCTGGGGGTACTGGCCGACAGCCTGGGCTGGCTGCGCGGCTTCATCGAAACCGAACTGAACAGCGCCAACGACAACCCGATCATCGACGGTGACGCTGAACGTGTGCTGCACGGCGGGCATTTCTACGGCGGGCATATCGCCTTTGCCATGGACAGCCTGAAAACCCTGGTGGCCAATGTCGCCGACCTGCTCGACCGGCAGCTCGCACTGCTGGTGGACGTGCGCTACAACCATGGCCTGCCGAGCAACCTGTCTGGCGCGCCGGCCGACCGGGCGATGATCAACCACGGCTTCAAGGCCGTGCAGATTGGCACCAGCGCCTGGACCGCCGAAGCCCTCAAGCAGACCATGCCCGCCAGCGTGTTCTCGCGCTCCACCGAGTGCCACAACCAGGACAAGGTGAGCATGGGCACAATCGCTGCCCGCGATGCCCTGCGCGTGCTGGAACTGACCGAACAGGTGGCTGCCGCCGCGCTGCTGGCCGCCAACCAGGGTGTGTGGCTGCGCAGCCGCCATGCCGATGCACGCCCATTGCCGCCTGCGCTGGCGCACATGCACGAAGCGCTGCTGGGTGAGTTTGCCCCGGTGATCGAAGATAGGGCCCTGGAGCAAGACCTGCGCCACTGCCTGCAACGGATCGGCCAGCGCCACTGGAGGCTGCATGCGTAGCGCCGGGGTATTCCACGTCGACAGCGAGGTGGTCGTGCCATTCTTCGACGTCGACAGCATGCACGTGGTGTGGCATGGCCATTACGTGAAGTACCTGGAGGTGGCCCGCTGCGCCCTGCTCGACCGCCTCTCGCACAACTACGTGCAGATGCAGGCCAGCGGCTACGCATGGCCGGTGATCGACCTGCAGTTGCGCTACATGCGCGGCGCCACCTTCGGCCAGCGCCTGAGCGTGAGGGCCAGCCTGGTGGAGTGGGAAAACCGCCTGAAAATCCATTACCTGATCAGCGATGCCGAAACCGGTGAGCGCATGACCCGGGCCAGCACCGTGCAGGTCGCCGTGCACATTGCCAGTGGCGAAATGCAGCTGGCCTCGCCCCAGGTAGTGCTCGATGCCGTCCAGCAGGTGCTTGCATGAACCCCATCGGTAACCGCGCCCTCCGGCGTACTGCAGGCGTCGGCTTGCCGGCGATAGCCTGCAAAGCAGGCCCGCTCGTCCTGGCCTTGCTGCTGTGGCTTATCAGCCCCCTCACCTTCGCCTTCACCCTCGACGACCTGCAAAAGCAGCTCAGCGCCCCCGCCGTGGTCAAAGGCCCGTTCGTGCAGGAAAAGCACCTACGTGCCCTGCCCCAGCCACTGCTGAGCCAGGGGCAGTTCGTGCTGGCCCGCGACCACGGGCTGCTGTGGCTGCTGCAAACCCCGCTGCGCCAGGACTACCGCATCGATGCCCATGGCATCGCCCGGCGCGACCCGAGCGGCTGGCAGGCCCTGCCCAACCGTAGCGCCGGTGCCGAGCAGAACCGCCTGTTCTTCGCCGTGCTGCAAGGCGACAGCACCGGCCTGCAACGTGACTTCGAGCTGGCCCTCACCGGGGACGCCGCCCACTGGCAGTTGCAGCTCACCCCCCGTTCGCTGCTGCTCAAGCAGGTGTTCAAGCGCATCGACATCACCGGTGGGCGCTATGTACAACGCATCGAATTGAGCGAAACCCAGGGCGACAGCACGGTGCTGCGCATGCCCGAAAGCAGCGGCGCTGCTGACCTGAGCGACGCGGAGCGCAGCGACTTTGCCAACTGAACGCCTGCTGCCGCGCCTGTTCGTCTGCCTGCTGCTGGCCATGCTTGCCGTGGCCGGCTGGCAGTGGCACCGGGGCGCGCCGCTGTCGGCCGACCTGATGTCGCTGGTGCCTGGCGCCACCCAGGACCCACTGGTGCAGCGTGCCGAGCAGCGCATGCAGGAGCCGCTGAACCGCGAACTGCTGGTACTGGTAGGGCACCCGCAACGCCAGCAGGCGCTGGCCCTGGCCGAGAAGCTGGCCGGGCAGTGGCAGGCCAGCGGCTTGTTCGAAAAGGTCCAGTGGAGCCTGCAGACCGACCTGCAGGCTGTGCGCACGCAATTGTTGCAGGGCCGGCTGGCCATGCTGGCGCCCGCAGACCGGCAACAGCTGGAAGCGCAACCCGATGCGTTCGTGGCGCAACGGGTGCAAAGCCTGTTCGACCCGTTTGCCGGGTTCAGCCTGGTGCCCAACCAGGACGACTGGCTGGGGCTCACGGGGCGTGTCCAGAACAGCCAGCCCAAGCCCTCCAATGTCGAACTGGATACGGCCAGCGGCGCGCTGATTGCCCAAGCGGATGACCACTATTGGGTGCTGCTGCGTGCCCGTACCCTGGGCAACGCATTCGACATGCAGTTGCCATTGCAGGTGGCCGACCTTCTGGCCAACGCCCGCCAGCAGGCCGAACCGCTCGGTGCCCAGCTGCTGGCGGCCAGCGGCCTGCTGCACGCTGCTGCCGGCCAGCAGCAGGCCAGCCGCGAAATCAGCTGGGTAGGCGGTGGCGCCACGCTGGGTATTCTGCTGCTGCTGTGGCTGGCCTTCCGTAACTGGCGGGCACTGCTGGCGTTCGTACCAGTGCTGGTGGGCATGCTGTTCGGCTCGGTGGTGTGCGCGGCCCTGTTCGGCCAGATGCACGTCATGACCCTGGTGCTCGGCTCCAGCCTGATCGGTGTGGCAGTGGACTACCCGCTGCACTACCTGTCCAAGAGCTGGAGCCTGAAACCCTGGCACAGCTGGTCGGCGGTGCGCCTCACCCTGCCGGGCATGAGCCTGAGCCTGGCGACCAGCTGCATTGGCTACCTGGCCCTGGCCTTCACACCCTTCCCGGCCCTGACCCAGATCGCCGCGTTTTCCGCCGCCGGCCTGCTGGGCGCCTACCTGAGCGCAGTGTGCCTGCTGCCCGCGTTGCTGGCGTCGGCGCAGCTCAGGCCGGCGCTATGGCCGCTGCGCATCACCCAGGCCCTGACACAGTGGCGTGAAGCGCTGCTGCGCAGGGTGCCCAGTGGCGCCTTGCTGGCCTTGGTGCTGCTGTTCTGCGCCGGCGGCCTCTGGCACCTGCAGACGCGCAACGACATCCGCCAGTGGGTCGGTACGCCGCCGCAACTGTTGCAGCAAGCCCAGGCCGTGGCGCGCATCACTGGCTACCAACCTACCAGCCAGTTCTACCTGGTGCGCGCTGCCGACCAGCAACAACTGCTGGCGCGCACCCAGGCGCTGGGGGCCAAACTCACGGAACTGGTGGAACTGGGCAAGCTCAAGGGCTTCATGAGCCTCAGCCAGCTGGTTGCCAGCCCCGCCGAGCAACAGCAGGCGCGCAAGGCGCTGGAGGTGCTGCCCGAGCACTGGCAGCCGCTGGTGGCGCTTGGCGTACCCGAAGCGGCCTTGCAGGCCGAGATCCAGCAGTTGCAGGCATTACCTGTGCAGGCCATCGAACAGGTGTTGGCAGGCCCCCTGGGCGAAGCATGGCGGCCGTTGTGGCTGGGCGCCGATGCTCAGGGCGTAGCTGCCATCGTCAGCCTTCAGGGGTTGTCGGATGCAGCGTTGCTGCAGTTGCAGACCCAGGACCTGGACGGCGTGCAACTGGTGGACCGGCTGGGCGAACTCAACCAGCTGTTTGCGGCGACCCAGGTAAGCGCAGCGGAACTCAAGCTGCTGTCCTGCGTGCTGATCCTGGTGTTGCTGGTGATGCCCTTCGGCCTGCGTGGTTCGCTGCGCATCGTTGCACTGCCGCTGCTCGCCGCGCTGTGCAGCCTGGCAAGCCTGGGCTGGCTGGGCCAACCCCTGACGCTGTTCAGCCTGTTCGGGCTGTTGCTGGTCACTGCCATCAGCGTCGACTACGCCATCCTCATGCATGAGCGCATAGGCGGGGCGGCCGTGAGCCTGCTGGGTACCCTGCTGGCCGCGCTCACCACCTGGCTGTCGTTCGGGCTGCTGGCCCTGTCCAGCACCCCGGCGGTGAGCAACTTCGGCGCAGCGGTAAGCCTGGGCCTGGTCTTCAGCTTCCTGCTGGCGCCCTGGGCCGCCCCTCGCGACGGAGCGCCAACGCCACCATGACGATCATTCTGTTCTGGGGCCTGGCCTTGGCAGCATTTGCCCTCGCCAGCCAGCTGGGCAAACGCCTGGGCCTGATCCCCATCGTCAGCCAGCTGCTGCTGGCCACCCTGGTGCTGCCTGCGGTGATGGGGCTGTGGATAACCCCGCACTGGCAGCTGGACGGCCCCGCATTGATCGCACCGGTCTGGGTCAAGACCCTGTACGGCGCCAGCTTCGCCCTGCTGCTCGGGCACATCCTCACCGATGTGCTGGCCCTGCGGCCAGACCGCCAGGCTGTCAAACTGGCGTTACCCAGCTTTCTGCTGCCGTTCGCCTGCGGCCTGGCCTGCGCGAAAGGGCTGATGGGTTTGAGCGGCGTCGCTGCCCTGGCCCTGGGCCTGGTCTTCGCCATTACCGCAATCCCTGTGCTGTACCTGTACCTGCGGGCTATCGATTACCCCGCTGCCGCCAGCCGGCGGTTGCTGCAAGCGGCCATCCTCATCGACGTGGCCTGCTGGCTGCTGCTGGGCCTGGGCCAAGGCAGCCTGCACCCGGGCACACTGGCGTTGCCGTTGCTGGCTGCCTTGCTGCCGCTGCCGCTTCATGCACTGGGCCTGCGCGCACCCAAGGCTTATGGGGCGCTGTTTCTGGCGCTGCTGTTCGTTGCCGAACACTACAAGCTCAATGCCCTGGTCTTCGGCATGGGCTACCTGGCCTGCCTTGCCTGGCGCAGGATACCGGCCACGCTGCCATTGCCCGATACCTGCAACCGCCGAGTGCAACACAGCCTCGCCGTGCCGTTGATACTGACCTACGGCGTGATACAGATCGATGCACACCACGCCCTCGACAGCCTGGACGGCTGGCAACTGTGCGCGCTGGTCGCGCTGCCGATCGCCAGCAAGCTGCTGGGGAACTGGCTGGGCCTGTGCTGGGCCACCCCGTCATTCCCCGGGGCCAGCAGATGGCGCGAGAGCCTGCTGCTGAACATTCGTGGCCTCAGCGAAATCGTTTTCCTCAACCTGTTGCTGTCGCAGCAGCTGATCAGCCCTGCAGTGTATTTCGCGCTGATGCTGATGAGCCTGGTTGCCACCCTGATGCCGGCGCTGGCCGGCCTGCACCGTCTTCCACTCAACGCCCCATCCATGGCAAGGAGCCCGCATGCCAAACGCTGACCTACAACAACGCCAAGTCCTCGTGATCGGTGCCGGGCCTTCCGGCGCCATCGCATCGGCCCTGCTCAAGCGCCAGGGGCACGATGTGCTGGTAATCGAACGCCAGCGTTTTCCGCGTTTTTCAATCGGCGAAAGTCTGCTGTCCCACTGCCTGGATTTCGTCGAGGAGGCCGGCATGCTTGAGGCCCTGCAAGCCGCAGGCTTCCAGCACAAGAATGGCGCCGCCTTCGCCTGGGGCGACGAGTACACGGCATTCGACTTCGGCCAGACCTTCACCCAGGGTAAACCCAGCACCTTCCAGGTGCAGCGGGCCCGCTTCGACCAGTTGCTGGCCGACCAGGCCGAAGCCCAGGGCGTGGAGATACGCTACGAGCACGAGATCGTCAGCGCCGACATGAATGGCGAGCAGCCCCAGGTGCGCGTGCGCCGCCCGGACGGCAGCGAGTACACCGTGCAGGCCGGCTTCGTGCTGGACGCCAGCGGCTACGGCCGGGTACTGCCAAGAATGCTGGACCTCGAAGCACCGTCGGCCTTCCCGGTGCGCCGGGCCGTGTTCACGCACATCGAAGACCGTATCGACCACCCAGGCTTCGACCGCGACAAGATCCTCATCACCACCCACCCCGAGCACCGTGACATCTGGTTCTGGACCATCCCCTTCAGCGACGGCCGCACCTCACTGGGCGTGGTGGCGGCCGCAGAACACTATGCCAACGCCCCCGAGGACCTCGACGCCTGCCTCAAGCACTTCGTGGCACAGGCGCCGAGCCTGGCCAAGGTGCTGGCCAATGCAGTGTGGGATACCCCGGCGCGCACCATCGGGGGCTATTCGGCCAACGTCAAGGCGCTGCACGGCAAGGGCTATGCCCTGCTCGGCAACGCCGCCGAATTCCTCGACCCGGTGTTCTCCTCCGGCGTCACCATCGCCATGCGCTCGGCGAGCATGGCCGCCGGCCTGCTGCACCGCCAACTGCAAGGTGAAACGGTGAACTGGCAGACCGAGTTTGCCGAACCCCTTCAGCAGGGCGTCGACACCTTCCGTGTCTATGTCGAAGGCTGGTACGACGGCAGTTTCCAGGACGTGATCTACCACCCAGGCAGCTCGCCGGAAATCCGCGCCATGATCAGCTCCATCCTGGCTGGCTATGCCTGGGACACGCGCAACCCGTTCGTGGCCGAACCCCGGCGCCGGCTGCGCACCCTGGCCGAACTGTGCGCGAGGGCGCCGGCATGAGTGAGCGCCCGTTCCTGAGCGACACCTATGTCGAGGAAACGCGCATAGGCTTTCGTTTTCTCGCCAGTCACACCTGGCAGCACCACGTGCTGCGGGTGGCCATCGAAGACCTGCGCCGGCTGTTCGACGGTGCACCGCCCCAGGGCGCAGTGCTGCTGGATGCCGGCTGCGGGCAGGGCAGGTCGTTCAAGCACCTGCAGCGGGTATTTGCGCCCGCTCGCCTGCTGGGCACCGATGCCGACCCGCACAGCCTTGACCTGAGCGCAGCCGAGGCCCAGCGCCTGGGCATCAATGTGGAGCTGTGCGGCAGCGACTGCGCCAAGCTGCCTTACCCTGACGCCAGCATCGACCTGCTGTTCTGTCACCAGACCTTTCACCACCTGGTGGAACAGGAAAAAGCCCTGGCCGAGTTTTACCGAGTACTCAAGCCGGGCGGCTACCTGCTGTTCGCCGAGTCCACCGAGGCGTACATCGATACCTGGGTGATCCGCTGGTTTTTCCGCCACCCCATGCACGTGCAGAAGAGTGCCGAGGGCTACCTGCAGATGCTGCGCAGCCAGGGCTTCGAGTTTGGCCCTGCCAATGTCTCCTACCCCTACCTGTGGTGGAGCCGGGCCAAGGACTTCGGCCTGCTTGAGCGCCTGGGCCTGCGCAAGCCGCCACCGGTGGGCGAACGCGAGGAAACGCTGGTCAACGTGGTTGCGCGCAAGCCGCTGGAGCCCGCATGAAAGCCTTCCTGGCATGCGCGCTGTGCCTGCTGCTGAGCGCCTGCGCGGCGCGCCCGCCCCTGCCTGAGCGGCTGCCGGGGCTGACCCTGCCGCAGCAGTTGCATGTGCAGCGCGAACAGGCCGGCCAGCGCCAGGACTGGTTGCTGGTGATCCAGGACGAGCACCAGCGCTTGCGCTGGTCGCTGCTCGACCTGCTGGGCATCCCCCAGGCCCGGCAGCTGCTGGACGGCCAGCAATGGCAGGCCGATGGGCTGCTGCCGCCCAACCCGGCAGCCCGGGAGCTGTTCGCTGCCGTATTGTTCGCCCTTACCCCGCCCGCGCAGCTGGCCCAGCTTTATCCACAGGCCCGCGAGCAAGCGGGGCAGCGTTGGCTGGGTGACCGCTGGCACGTCACCTATCGGGGCGAGGATGCCTTCGACTTGAACCTCGGTGAAGGCCTGCGTTATGTAATCGACCCCCTGCCTCACGAGAACCGACCATGACCGCCTACCTCAATGCCCTAGGCCTGATCTGCGCCCTTGGCCAGGGCCAGGCCGAAGTGGCGGCCGGCCTGTTCGCCGGCGATTGTTCCGGCATGCAGCCCGCGTCAGGCTGGATCCCCGACCGCTGCCCGCCCGTGGGTGCGGTCGCCGCGGCATTGCCCGCAGTACCGCTGCCCGAGCAGCACAGCCGCAACAACCAGCTGCTGTACGCGGCCGCCCTGCAGATCGAGCCGGCCATCCGCCAGGCGATCGCCCAGTATGGTGGGCATCGTGTTGCCGTCATTCTCGGGACCAGTACGTCCGGCATTGCCGAAGGCAGTGCCGCCATCGGCCAGTTCATCAACAGCGGGCAGTTCCCTGCCGACTATCACTACGCACAGCAGGCACTGAGCGCGCCGGCCGACTTCCTCGCCGACTGGCTGCAACTCAGCGGCCCGGCCTACGTCATCTCCACGGCCTGCACCTCCAGTGCCCGCGCCTTGCTCAGCGCCCGGCGCCTGCTGCAGCTGGGCGTGTGCGACGCCGTGCTGTGCGGCGGCGTCGACAGCCTGTGCAGCCTCACCCTCAATGGCTTCAGCGCCCTGGAAGCGGTCAGTGAGCAGCGCTGCAACCCGTTCTCGGCCAACCGCGATGGCATCAACATTGGCGAGGCGGCGGCCCTGTTCCTGATGACGCGCCAGCGCAACGCGCAAGGCCGCACCCTGGCACTGCTGGGTGCCGGTGCCAGCTCGGACGCCCACCACATATCCGCGCCCGACCCGACCGGTGCCGGCGCCTTGCGGTGCATGGGCAAAGCACTGGACAATGCCGGCCTCGCGCCCGCGCAAATCGACTACCTGAACCTGCATGGCACCGCCACTGCGCACAATGACGCCATGGAAAGCCTGGCCGTGCATGCCCTGTTCGGTGCCACGCTGCCGTGTTCGTCGAGCAAGCCCATGACCGGCCACACGCTGGGTGCGGCCGGCGCGCTGGAAGCAGCGTTCTGCTGGCTGAGCCTGAGCGAGCACAACCCGTTGGGCCTGCTGCCACCGCATGTGTGGGACCAGCAGCGCGACCCGGCGCTGCCCGGCCTGGCCCTGGTGGATGGCCGCCAGCGCCTGGGTACTGATGGCCCACGCCGTTTGATGAGCAACTCGTTCGCCTTCGGCGGCAATAATGTCAGCCTGATTCTCGGAGACACCGCATGAACCCCTGGCCACTGGCCGAGCTGCTGCCCCACGCCGGCGACATGATCCTGATCGACCAGATCGAGCGCTGCGATGAGGAGCAGATCTTCACCCGCACCACCGTGCAGCCTGGCGGCCTGTTCAACCGCGCCGACGGCAGCCTGCCGGCGTGGCTGGGCATCGAGCTGATGGCCCAGAGCGTCGCGGCCTATGCCGGCTGCCGCGCCCGGCGCAACGGCCAGGCAGTCGAACTGGGTTTCCTGCTGGGTGCACGCAAATACGAATGCGATGTCGAGCACTTCCCCGCCGGCGCCGAACTGCACATCCACGCCCAGCGTTCGCTCGAAGACGACAACGGCATGGGCGTGTTCGAATGCCACCTGCGCGGCCCCGGCATCCATGCCAGTGCGCGCCTGAACGTGTATCGCCCGCCGCAAGCGGCCAGCTACCTGGCCGAAGCGGGCCCTGAGGAGTCCCCCCATGACTGACACCATTCTGGTCACCGGTTCGAGCCGCGGCATTGGCCGCGCCATCGCCCTGCGCCTGGCCCGGTCCGGTTACGACCTGGTCCTGCATTGTCGCAGCGGCCGCGCCGAGGCCGACGCCGTGGCCGAAAACGTGCGGGCCCTGGGCCAACAGGCACGGGTGCTGCAGTTCGACATTGCCGACCGTGCCGCCTGCCGCGCCGCCCTGGAGAGCGATGTGGAGCAGCATGGGGCGTATTACGGCGTGGTGTGCAACGCCGGGCTGACCCGCGATGGCGCCTTCCCGGCGCTTACCGACGAAGACTGGGACCAGGTGCTGCGTACCAACCTGGACGGTTTCTACAACGTTCTGCAGCCACTGACCATGCCAATGATCCGCCGCCGGGCACCCGGGCGCATCGTCTGCATCACCTCGGTATCGGGGTTGATCGGTAACCGTGGCCAGGTCAACTACAGCGCCTCCAAGGCGGGGCTGATCGGCGCGGCGAAGGCGCTGGCGATCGAGCTGGGCAAACGCCGCATCACCGTCAATTGCGTGGCCCCTGGGCTGATCGACACGGCCATGCTCGACGAGCACGTGCCTGTGGACGAGCTGATGAAGATGATCCCTGCCGGGCGCATGGGCACCGCTGAAGAAGTGGCCGGTGCAGTCAACTTCCTGATGTCGGCGGAGGCTGCCTACATCACCCGCCAGGTGCTGGCCGTGAACGGGGGGTTGTGCTGATGCGCCGGGTTGTCGTCACCGGCATGGCCGGCATCACCTCGCTGGGCAGCGACTGGGCGACCATCGCCGGGCATTTCGCCAGCCAGCGCAGTGGCATCCGGCGCATGGACGAATGGGACCGCTTCGAAGAAATGAATACGCGGCTGGCCGGCCCCGTCGATGATTTCAAGGTGCCCGCCCACTGGACCCGCAAGCAACTGCGCAGCATGGGCCGGGTATCACGCCTGGCGGTGGCCGCGGCCGAGCGGGCACTGGTCGATGCAGGCCTGCTGGATGACCCGAGCATCCGCGATGGGCGCATGGGGGTGGCCTGCGGCTCGTCCACCGGCAGCACGGACGAGATCAAGGCGTTCGGCAACATGCTGCTCAACTCGGTGGCCGACGGCCTCAACGCCAATTCCTACGTGCGCATGATGCCGCACACCACCGCCGCCAATATCAGCATCTTCTTCGGCCTCACCGGGCGCCTGATCCCCACCTCCAGTGCCTGCACCAGCGGCAGCCAGGGCATCGGCTACGCCTATGAGGCGATCAAGTACGGGCGCCTGCCGATGATGCTGGCGGGGGGCGCCGAAGAGCTGTGCCCCACTGAGGCGATGGTGTTCGATGCGCTGTACGCCACCAGCCTGATGAACGACACCCCGCACCTTAGCCCACGCCCCTACGACTGCCGCCGTGATGGCCTGGTGATTGGCGAGGGCGGCGGCATGCTGGTGCTTGAAGAACTTGAACACGCCCGCGCCCGCGGGGCCAGGATACACGCCGAAATCGTCGGTTTTGGCAGCAACGCCGATGGCCAGCACACCACCCGCCCCGAGCAGACGACCATGCGCCGCGCCATGGAGCTGGCGCTGGAGGATGCCGGCCTGGCACCCGCAGCAATCGGCTATGTGAATGGCCACGGTACCGCCACCGAGCAGGGCGACATCGCCGAGACCCTGGCGACCAGCAGCCTGTTCGGCACCCACATGCCCATCAGTTCGCAGAAGAGCTTTCTTGGCCACACGCTCGGGGCGTGCGGGGCACTGGAGTCGTGGTTCAGCATCGAAATGATGAACAGTGACCGCTACGTGCACACCTTGAACCTGGACGAAGTAGACCCGCGCTGTGGCGAACTGGACTACCTGCGCGGCGAGTTCCGCACCATGAACCACCAGTTCGTGATGAACAACAACTTTGCTTTCGGTGGGGTCAACACGTCGTTGATCTTCCGCCGCTGGCCGTAACCCCAAACCTGGAGAGCATGGAATGTCCCCTCTGATCCGCGCAGCGGCCCTGGGCCTTGTACTCACCGGCCTGGCCGGCTGTACGTCGAAGCCGGTGCTGAACCCGGCTGAACAGCTGGCCTCCGCGACACCCTACACCCAACAGCAGGTGCAACAGGCCATTCTGAAGGCCATTGCCGACCGAGGCTGGACGGCTCGCTCGGTAAACCCGAGCGTGATCCAGGCCGACATCACCGTGCGCAACACCTTCTTCGCTGCCGTGGATATCCACTACAGCGCCAGCCAGTTCCGCATCGCCTACCGCGACAGCCGCGAACTGGGGTACAAGGACGGCAAGATCCACCGCAACTACAACCGCTGGGTCTACAACCTGGACCGCAGCATCGTGCGTCAGCTCAACACAGTGAGCAGCCAGAGCCTGTTGCAACAAAGCAGCGTTACCCCCTAACCACCGACCAAGGAAGAACCGATGCGCTTGAAGACCCTTACCGCCGCCACTGCCCTGCTGCTGGCTGCACTGCCAGGCCTGAGCCAGGCCCGTGACACCGCGCTGTTCCTGCCATTCGACAAGGTAGTGCAGCAAATGCTGGCCGAGAAAAAGCTCGATGGCTCGGTCAAGTTCTACCTGGCGGGCGTACAGCCACGCGGCAAGGTCAAGGTGGTCAGCCCCAATGCCGTGACCAACAAGAAGACCAACGCCTTCAACAAGAGTGACGAAGTGGCCTGCGAATGGGCCCTGCAGTCGGCCCTGCTGACCATGCAGGACGCTGCGCGCAAGGCCAACGCCAATGCCGTGACCAACATCGTCAGCTACTACAAGCGCAACGAGCGCAAAGACCCGGCCACCTACGAGTGCCATGCCGGCGCGGTCATCGCCGGTGTTGCCATCAAGGGCGACCTGGCCCGCGTAGACTGATACCCAGGCGCAACCGGGGCAGGCTGGCGTCAGGCCTGAACCTGCCCGGTCAGCAGTTCGGCGAAGGCTGTGGCCATCGCCGACTGCTGGCACTGGCGCTGTACCAGCCACACGGCAGACGTGGCTTCGGTATCCAGTAACGTGCGGTACACCACGCCCTCGATGCGCATACGCTGGTAAGAAGCCGGCAGCACCGATACCCCGAGCCCCGCCGACACCAGCCCGATGATCGTCATCGCCTCCCCTGCCTCTTGTGCAAAGTGCGGGCTGAAGCCTGCCTGACGCGCCAGGCTGAGCAGCTGGGCATACAAACCACTGCCATAGCTGCGCGGGAAGAACACAAAAGGTTCCTGGGCCAGCGCTGCCAGATGCACGCCTTGCTCCGTGGCCTGAGCCAGCGCATGCGAGGCATTGATCACCGCCACCAGTGGCTCGCGGAACAGCTCCGTGGCAACCAGCCCTTGGGGCAGCGGCATCGGCCGCATCAGGCCCACTTCGATGGACTCATCGAACACCCCTTCGGCGACTTCGCGGCTGCTCATTTCCTTGAGGTTCAGGTGCACTGCCGGAAAGCGCTGGCGGAACGCATGGATCGCCTGGGGGATCTTCGACGTGAACGGCGCAGAGGACGTAAAGCCGATCTTCATCTCGCCCAGCTCCCCCAGCTGGGCACGCCTGGCCACATCGGCCGCCTTCTCGACCTGGGCCAGTACCAGCCGGGCCTCCTCCAGAAACAGCCGCCCGGCCTCGCTGAGTTCCACCCGACGGTTGGTACGCTCGAACAACCTGGCGCCCAGCTCCTGCTCCAGCGCCTGGATCTGCTGGCTCAGGGGCGGCTGTGAAATGCCGAGCTGCTGGGCGGCGCGGCCAAAGTGCAGTTCTTCGGCAACGGCAACGAAATAGCGCAGGTGACGCAGCTCCAAGGGCAGCCTCCAACAGGTCGTGAAACGTCTTAAATAGGTCGAACAATATATTGGATCTAATCATTAGGCAGCTATATGCTTTTTTCCATTGCGCCTGAGGTACCCGCCAGTGAAAAC
Organism: Pseudomonas sp. S36; assembly: GCF_016647875.1. NCBI lineage: Bacteria > Pseudomonadati > Pseudomonadota > Gammaproteobacteria > Pseudomonadales > Pseudomonadaceae > Pseudomonas > Pseudomonas sp. S36. Next base: position 66,098 of record NZ_JACVVG010000010.1, read on the forward strand.
CGCCGCTGTTCCCTTGCCTGCCGAACCTGAAACTGCCTCGCTCAACGACCTGTGGATCGAGAAAGGCACGCCAGCCTTCATGAAAACCGTGCTGGCGCTGTTCAGTGGCGGCTTTGCCACCTTTGCCCTGCTGTACTGCGTGCAACCGATGATGCCGCTGCTGTCGAAGGAATTTGCCATCAATGCCGCGCAGAGCAGCCTGGTGCTGTCGGTCGCAACCGGCATGCTGGCGTTCGGGTTGTTGATAACCGGCCCCGTCTCCGACCGCATTGGACGCAAGCCGGTGATGGTGTTCGCGCTGGTGTGCGCGGCGCTGTGCACCATCGCCAGCGCTGTGATACCGAGCTGGGAGCTGGTGCTGGCCACCCGCGCACTGGTCGGGCTGTCCCTGAGCGGCCTGGCAGCGGTGGCAATGACCTACCTGAGCGAGGAGATTCACCCGCAGCACATCGGCCTGGCCATGGGCCTGTACATCGGCGGCAATGCCATTGGCGGCATGAGCGGCCGGCTGATTACCGGCGTGCTGATCGACTTCGTCAGCTGGCACACGGCGATGCTCACGGTGGGTGGCCTGGCATTGCTGGCGGCGGTGGTGTTCTGGAAAGTGCTGCCCGAGTCGCGCAACTTCCGCCCCCAGGCCATGAACCCGCGCAGCCTGCTGGACGGCTTCGTGGTGCATTTCAAGGATGCCGGGCTGCCTTGGCTGTTCCTCGAAGCGTTCCTGCTGATGGGCGCCTTCGTCACCCTGTTCAACTACATTGGCTATCGCCTGCTGGCGGAGCCTTACCACATGAACCAGGCGCTGGTGGGGCTGCTGTCGGTGGTGTACCTGTCGGGTATCTACAGCTCGGCGCAGGTGGGCGCACTGGCCGACAAGCTGGGCCGGCGCAAGGTGTTCTGGGCGAGTATCGTGGTCATGGCGGGGGGCATGCTGATGACCCTGACCAGCCCATTGTTCATGGTGATTTTGGGCATGCTGGTGTTCACCTTCGGCTTCTTCGGGGCACACTCGGTGGCCAGCAGCTGGATCGGCCGCCGCGCCTTGCGGGCCAAGGGGCAGGCATCATCCCTGTATCTGTTCTGCTACTACGCGGGGTCGAGCGTGGCCGGGACGGCAGGCGGGGTGTTCTGGCACCAGTGGGGCTGGAACGGCATCGGGTTGTTCATCGGCAGCCTGCTGGCGGTAGCGCTGCTGGTGGCGTTGCACCTGAGCAAGCTACCGCCAAAGGCGGCGTAGGGGCTCGCGGGCATGCCCGCGAGCTGGTCTTTACTGATGGTACTGCGCTGACAGTTCGTGCACGGAGTTGATGAACACACCGGCATGCTCCGGGTCGACTTCCGGGGTGATGCCATGGCCCAGGTTGAACACGTGGCCACTGCCCTGGCCGTAACTGGCCAGAATACGCGCCACTTCTTTGCGGATGGCTTCGGGCCGGGCGTACAGCACGGTCGGGTCCATGTTGCCTTGCAGGGCCACCTGGTTACCCACACGGCGGCGCGCATCGCCGATATCGCAGGTCCAGTCCAGGCCCAGTGCATCGGCACCCGCTTCAGCAATGCTTTCGAGCCACAGGCCGCCGTTCTTGGTGAACAGGATGACCGGCACCTTGCGCCCTTCGTGCTCGCGAATCAGGCCACTGACGATCTTGCGCATGTAGGCCAGGGAAAACTCCTGGTACGCCGCAGCCGACAGGTTGCCACCCCAGGTGTCGAAGATCTGCACCGCCTGTGCGCCGGCCAGGATCTGGCCATTGAGGTACGTGGTGACCGACTGAGCCAGCTTGTCCAGCAACAGGTGCAGCGCTTGGGGGTTGTCGTAGGCCATGGCCTTGGTCTTGCGGAAGTCCTTGGACGAGCCGCCTTCGACCATGTATGTGGCCAGCGTCCACGGGCTGCCTGAGAAGCCGATCAGCGGTACCCGGCCATTGAGCTCGCGGCGGATGGTGCTGACGGCGTCCATCACGTAGCCCAGGTCTTTCTGGGCATCGGGCACGGGCAGTGCCTCGATGTCGGCCGGGGTGCTGACCACCTTTCTGAAACGCGGGCCTTCGCCGGTTTCGAAGTACAGGCCAAGGCCCATGGCATCAGGGATGGTAAGGATGTCCGAGAACAGGATCGCGGCGTCCAGCGGGTAGCGGTCCAGTGGCTGCAGGGTGACCTCGCAGGCGAACTGCGGGTTTTTGCACAGGCTCATGAAGTCACCGGCCTTGGCACGGCTGGCGCGATATTCCGGGAGGTAGCGGCCGGCCTGGCGCATCATCCACACCGGGGTGACGTCTACGGGTTGCTTGAGCAGTGCACGCAGGAAACGATCGTTCTTCAGGGCAGTCATGTCGGCATCCGGAAAAAAAGTGGGGGCATTTTCTCAGACGCCAGCACAAAAGGCACGGCTGAGACCATGCGTTTTGTCTATTGGATGCGTTGGGTCAAACCGTGTCGCGTACAAAGCCGGCCCCTGCAGATACCGCGTACCTTGCAGGAGCCGGCAGCCAACCTCACACTTCCAGGAAGTCCAGGATGCCTTCGGCAGCGGTGCGCCCTTCGAAAATGGCGGTCACTACCAGGTCGGACCCGCGCACCATGTCGCCGCCGGCAAACACCTTCGGGTTGCTGGTCTGGTGCTTGAACTTGCCCTGCTCCGGCGCCACCACACGGCCCTGGCTGTCCAGTTGGATGCCGTGCTGCTCGAACCAGGGGGCCGGGCTTGGGCGGAAGCCGAAGGCGATGACCACGGCATCGGCCGGCAGGATCTCTTCAGACCCCGGGATTGGCTCCGGGCTGCGGCGGCCACGGGCGTCGGGTTCACCCAGGCGGGTTTCCACCACTTTCACGCCTTCGACCTTTTCCTCACCCACAATCGCAATGGGCTGGCGGTTGTACAGGAACTTCACGCCCTCTTCCTTGGCGTTCTTAACTTCCTTGCGCGAACCGGGCATGTTGGCTTCGTCACGGCGATAGGCACAGGTCACGGCCTTGGCGCCCTGGCGAATGGAGGTGCGGTTGCAGTCCATAGCGGTGTCACCACCACCGAGCACCACCACCCGCTTGCCCTGCATGTCGACGAAATCTTCCGGCGACTTCTCGAAGCCCAGGTTGCGGTTGACGTTGGCGATCAGGAAGTCCAGGGCATCGTGCACCCCTGGCAGGTCCTCGCCGGGGAAGCCCCCCTTCATGTAGGTGTAGGTGCCCATGCCCATGAACACTGCATCGTACTCGGCCAGCAGTTGCTCAAGGGTTACATCCTTGCCCACCTCGGTGTTCAGGCGGAACTCGATGCCCATGCCGGTGAACACTTCACGGCGGTTGCTGAGCACAGTTTTTTCCAGCTTGAATTCGGGGATGCCGAAGGTCAGCAGGCCGCCGATTTCCGGGTTGCGGTCGAAGACCACCGGGGTTACGCCGGCGCGCACCAGCACATCGGCACAGCCAAGGCCTGCCGGGCCGGCGCCGATGATGGCAACGCGCTTACCGGTGGGCTTGACCTTGGACATGTCCGGGCGCCAGCCCATGGCGAAGGCGGTATCGGTGATGTACTTCTCCACCGAACCGATGGTCACCGCGCCAAAGCCGTCGTTCAGCGTGCAGGCACCTTCACACAGGCGGTCCTGTGGGCACACCCGCCCGCACACTTCCGGCAGGGTGTTAGTCTGGTGCGACAATTCCGCCGCCGCCAGGATGTTGCCTTCGGACACCAGCTTCAACCAGTTGGGGATGAAGTTGTGCACCGGGCACTTCCATTCGCAGTACGGGTTACCACAGCCCAGGCAACGGTGCGCCTGCTCCACAGACTGCTGCGGCTTGAACGGTTCGTAGATTTCCACGAACTCCTTCTTGCGCTGGCGCAGCAGCTTTTTCTTCGGGTCCTTGCGGCCCACCTCGATGAACTGGAAGTCGTTATTCAGACGTTCAGCCATTTTTCAAAACCTCTTAACAGCAGCTGCAAGCGTTTAGCTGCAAGCCACAAGACGATCACGTAAGCCTGGCAAACCCCGTACTGCTTCTATCTGCAGCGTGGGGCTTGCCTGCTTGCAGCTGTATTACTGCGGGTTGGCACGGGTGCTGGACAGCAACTGCTTCAGGTTGGCGGCCTTGGGCTTGACCAGCCAGAAGCGCCGCACGTAGTCGTCCAGGTTCTCGGAGAGCTCGCGCCCCCACTCACTGTCGGTTTCATCCACATACTCGGCAAGGACCCGCGCCAGGTGGGTGCGGTAAGCCTCCATCGCTTCACCACTGATGCGCTGGATTTCCACCAGCTCGTGGTTGAGCTTGTCGACGAAGCTGTTGTCCATGTCGAGCACGTAGGCGAAGCCGCCCGTCATGCCAGAACCGAAGTTGTAACCGGTCTTGCCCAGCACGCAGACAAAGCCACCGGTCATGTATTCACAGCAGTGATCGCCGGTGCCCTCGACAACGGCATGGGCGCCGGAGTTACGTACAGCGAAGCGCTCGCCTGCAGTACCGGCAGCGAACAGCTTGCCGCCAGTGGCACCGTACAGGCAGGTGTTGCCGACGATGGCGCTGTGCTGGGTTTTGAACGGGCTGCCCGCGGGCGGCACGATGGTCAACTTGCCACCCGTCATGCCCTTGCCCACGTAGTCGTTGGCGTCGCCCTGCAGGTACAGGTTCAGGCCACCGGCGTTCCATACGCCGAAGCTCTGGCCGGCGGTACCGTTGAAGCGGAACGTGATCGGCGCGCTGGCCATGCCCTGGTTGCCATGCAGCCGGGCAATCTCGCCCGATACCCGCGCACCGATGGAGCGGTCGCAGTTGCAGATGTCCAGGCTGAATTCACCGCCGGCCTGGTCGCGGATAGCCGGCATGGCCATCTCGACCATCTTCTCGGCCAGCTCGCCCTGGTCGAAGGGTGGGTTGCGGTCGACTTCGCAGAACTGCGGCTTGTCTGCCGGGATGTGCGAGCTGCCCAGCAGCGGCGTCAGGTCGAGGTACTGCTGGCGCTCGGTGTCGCCCGGCAGCACATCGAGCAGGTCGGTGCGGCCAATCAGCTCACCCAGGCTGCGTACGCCCAGCTTGGCCAGCCACTCACGGGTTTCTTCAGCGACGAAGGTGAAGAAGTTGACCACCATGTCGACGGTGCCGATGTAATGGTCCTTGCGCAGCTTGTCGTTCTGGGTGGCCACGCCGGTAGCGCAGTTGTTCAAGTGGCAGATGCGCAGGTACTTGCAACCCAGGGCGATCATCGGGGCGGTGCCAAAGCCGAAGCTCTCGGCCCCCAGGATCGCCGCCTTGATCACGTCCAGGCCAGTCTTGAGGCCGCCGTCGGTCTGCACCCGCACCTTGCCGCGCAGGTCGTTGCCGCGCAGGGTCTGGTGGGTTTCGGCAAGGCCCAGTTCCCACGGGGCGCCAGCGTACTTGATCGACGTCAGCGGCGACGCGCCGGTGCCACCGTCATAACCGGAAATGGTAATGAGGTCGGCATAGGCCTTGGCCACGCCGGCAGCGATGGTGCCTACGCCTGCTTCAGCCACCAGCTTCACCGACACCAGCGCCTGCGGGTTGACCTGCTTGAGGTCATAGATCAGCTGGGCCAGGTCTTCGATGGAGTAGATATCGTGGTGCGGCGGTGGCGAAATCAGCGTCACCCCCGGCACCGCGTAACGCAGGCGGGCGATCAGGCCATTGACCTTGCCACCGGGCAACTGGCCACCCTCGCCGGGCTTGGCGCCCTGGGCAACCTTGATTTGCAGCACTTCAGCGTTGACCAGGTATTCGGGCGTAACGCCGAAACGGCCGGTCGCCACCTGCTTGATCTTGGAACTGCGGATGGTGCCGTAGCGCGACGGGTCTTCGCCACCTTCACCTGAGTTGGAACGCGCACCCAGGCGGTTCATGGCTTCGGCCAGTGCTTCGTGGGCCTCAGGCGACAGTGCACCCAGCGAGATACCCGCCGAGTCGAAGCGCTTGAGGATGGCGTCCAGCGGTTCGATCTGGTCCAGCGCCAGTGGCTGGTCGGCCACCTTCACTTTCAACAGGTCGCGGATCATCGACACCGGGCGCTGGTCGACCAGCGAGGTGTATTCCTTGAACTTGGCGTAATCGCCCTGCTGCACGGCGGCTTGCAGGGTATTGACCACGTCCGGGTTGTAGGCGTGGTACTCGCCGCCGTGGACGAACTTCAGCAAGCCGCCTTGCTGGATCGGCTTGCGCGCACTCCAGGCTTCGGCGGCCAGCAGTTTCTGGTCGCTTTCCAGGTCCTGGAAGCGCGCCCCCTTGATGCGGCTGGAAACGCCCTTGAAGCTCAGGCCGACCACTTCTTCGGACAGGCCGATGGCTTCGAACAGCTGCGCACCCCGGTAGGAGGCGATGGTGGAGATCCCCATCTTCGACAGGATCTTCAGCAGGCCCTTGGAGATCCCCTTGCGGTAGTACTTGAACACTTCGTCCAGGTCACCCAGCACTTCGCCGGTGCGGATCAGGTCGGCCAGCACTTCGTAAGCCAGGTATGGGTACACCGCCGAGGCGCCGAAGCCCAGCAGCACTGCGAAGTGGTGGGGGTCCCGGGCGGTGGCGGTTTCCACCAGGATGTTGCTGTCGCAACGCAGGCCCTTGTCGGTCAGGCGGTGGTGCACAGCGCCCACGGCCAGCGACGCATGCACCGGCAGCTTGCCGGGTGCGATGTGGCGGTCGCTCAGTACCAGCTGGGTCTTGCCAGCCCGCACGGCCTCTTCAGCCTGGTCGGCGATGTTGCGAATGGCCGCTTCCAGGCCGACGCTTTCTTCATAGTTCAGGTCGATCAGCTGGCGCTCGAAGCCTTCACGCTCCAGGCTCATCAGCGAGCGCCATTTGGCAGGCGAGACCACCGGCGAGCTGAGAATCACCCGCGAGGCATGCTCGGGGGATTCCTGGAAGATGTTGCGCTCGGCACCCAGGCAGATTTCCAGCGACATCACGATCGCTTCGCGCAGCGGGTCGATCGGCGGGTTGGTGACCTGGGCAAACTGCTGGCGGAAGAAGTCATACGGCGAACGCACCCGTTGCGACAGCACCGCCATGGGGGTGTCATCCCCCATCGAACCGACCGCTTCCTGGCCCTGTTCACCCAGCGGGCGCAGTACCTGGTCGCGCTCCTCGAAGGTCACCTGGAACATCTTCATGAACTGCTTGAGCTGGTCAGCGTCGTAGCTGGCCACGCCCTGGTCGTCGGTCAGCGTCGCCTGGATACGCGTGGCGTGCTGGCGCAGCCAGCGCTTGTAGGGGTGACGGGACTTGAGGCGGTCATCGATGGCGTCGGTGTCGAGAATCTGACCGGTTTCGGTGTCCACGGCCAGGATCTGGCCCGGGCCCACACGGCCTTTTGCCAGCACTTCATCCGGCTGATAGCCCCATACGCCGATTTCAGAGGCGATGGTGATGTAGCCGTTGGTGGTGGTGACCCAACGCGCCGGGCGCAGGCCGTTGCGGTCGAGCAGGCACACCGCGTGGCGGCCTTCGGTCATGACGATACCGGCCGGGCCATCCCACGGCTCCATGTGCATGGAGTTGTATTCGTAGAAGGCGCGCAGGTCGGCGTCCATGGTCTCGACGTTCTGCCAGGCTGGCGGTACCAGCATGCGCACGCCACGGAACAGGTCGATACCGCCGGTCACCATCAGTTCGAGCATGTTGTCCATGCTGGACGAGTCGGAGCCCACGCGGTTGACCAGCGGGCCGAGCTCATCGAGGTCGGGGATCTGGTCATTGGCGAACTTGGTACGGCGTGCCATCGCCCAGTTGCGGTTACCGGTGATGGTGTTGATTTCACCGTTGTGGGCAAGGAAGCGGAACGGCTGCGCCAGCGGCCACTTGGGCAAGGTGTTGGTGGAGAAGCGCTGGTGGAACACGCAAATGGCGGTCTGCAGGCGCTCATCACCGAGGTCCGGGTAGAAGGCCGCCAGATCGCGCGGCATCATCAGGCCCTTGTAGATGATGGTCTTGTGCGAAAAGCTGCAGATGTAGTGGTCGGCGTCGTGGGCGTTGGCCACCGACGAACGGCGACGTGCGCTGAACAGCTTGATGGCGAATTCCTGGTCACTCAGGCCTTCGCCGCCGATGAACACCTGCTCGATCTGCGGCAGACGCTCCAGGGCCAGGCGGCCGAGCACGCTGGTATCGATCGGCACCTTGCGCCAGCCGACCAGGTTGAGGCCAGCCGCGATGATTTCGCGGTCCATGTTGGCGCGGGCGGCTTCGGCTTTGACCGGGTCCTGGTTGAAGAACACCATGCCCACGGCGTACTGCCTTGGCAGCTCGGCGGCAAAATGCTCCTGGGCCACGGCACGCAGGAACTGGTCGGGCTTCTGCATCAGCAGACCACAACCGTCACCGGTCTTGCCGTCGGCGTTGATACCGCCACGGTGGGTCATGCACGTGAGCGCCTGCATGGCGGTTTGCAGAAGGTGGTGGCTGGGTTCGCCCGTCATATGGGCGATCAGGCCAAAACCACAGTTGTCCTTGAATTCTTCGGGATGGTACAGACCTGTTTTCATAGACACTTTCTCACCAGGTTCACCCCTCAACGGAGGCAAATCTCTTTTTTAACAACCACTTACCATCCACGCCGATCAAATGCCAGCTTTTTGCGGTGGCCATGGAAAACCATTGTTGCACAGCGACAGTCGCGCCCACAAATTTTCATGTCTCACCATTGAAAATTTATGTCGCAATTTTGAATGTTTTTGCGTCAACTGCCGTGGTAGCGGCATGACTTGAGTCTGAAGCGTTTCAGCCATGACTGCAACGTAGGCTTGTGGCCGGCAGTCCGGGACAGAAAAGCCTGCCGCGCTTGGGCGCAGCAGGCTAGTCGAACGCTAGAATTCGCTTGGCTACTGGGCGGCGGGGTGATGCCGCCCGGAAGGTATCAGCGGGCCGAGGCCAGCTCTTGTTGGACGCTGGCGACGGTACGTGGCCAAGGTTTACCAGCCTGGACCTTCGCTGGCAAGTTCTTGATGGCCGCAACGGCCGCATCACGGTTGGCAAAGCTGCCATAAGTGACCACGTAGAGCGGCTTGCCCTGCAAGGTTTTCTTGAAGTAGCGGTACTCGCCGCCCTGCGCCTTGACGAACGCCTGGGCAGACGCCTCGGAGCTGGTGCCTAGGATTTGCACCACGTAGTTACCCGGCTTCTGCCCGGTGTACCAGCCACCATTGCCACTGCCACCGGCAGCCGGTTTCTCGACCGCTTTGGGTGCTGGCTTGGCAACGGCAACCTGGGTAGGTGCAGGCTCGGCCTTGGCCTGTGCAGCAGGCTTGGCCTGCTGGGTGGCGGCAGGCTTGGGCGCCGCCGCCTGCTGCACGGGCTGGGCGGGCGTTGGCGCAGGGCCCGCCGCCACGCCCTGGGGCGGCGCGATGGTGGTCACGGTAGGCGGTGGGTTGCCTGGCTGCAGTGCGGTGTCACCGGCAGGGCTGCCCTCTTCACCCTCACCCATGCCAGCGGCCTGGGCCAGGGGTTCGCGCATCACCGGTTGCGACTGCCCTACCAGCGGCAATGGCGTGGGCTGCGAGGAGCCCGAGAATTCGATGGCCGCACCCTTGCCATCGCCCAGCGGCAGCTGCGCCTGGGCCGCTGGCGCTTCGGCTGGGGCCTTGTCGCCCTTTCTGGGCATCAACACGGCAGCCGCGACGGCGACAACGACCACAGCAGACAGCGCGAGCACATGTTTCTTCGGCATTTTGAACCCCATGGATGGTCGCTTGACCGTCGAACGGCTGGCGATCATGGCTTCGATCAACGTGTCACGGGCGACCTGGTTGATGTTGCCAGGCCAACCGTCGGAATTTTCATGGATGTCGGCAATCTGTTCACGGCTGAACACCTCGATGCCCCGGCCAGCACCGTCCAGGCGCTGCTCCAGGTATTCGCGGGTTTCCTCTTCGCTGTAGGGGGCAAGCTCGATGATGTGGAAACGTTCTTCCTCGATCTCGAGTTCGTCCAGCCCTGCAATCAGCGACGGCTCACCGAACAGGAACACATGCGGGCGGCCTTCCGGCACGCCTGCTGCCAACTCCAGCAACGCTTGGAGTGCCGACTCGCCAAGTTGTTCCGCATCGTCCACCAGCAGGTACACCTCCTGGCCGGTCAGTGCCAGCTGCACGACCTTGGACAGGATGGCCTGCACTTCGGGCTGGGCAACGCCCAGGTCCTGGGCGATGTGCGCCAGCACGCTGGCGGCATCGCCGGCACTGCGGGCAGACACCACGACGCTTTGCACCGACTGCTTGTTGGTGCTGGCCACCAAGGCCTGGCGCAGCAGTGTCTTGCCGCTGCCCAACGGCCCGCTGACCACCAGCATCAGCTGGCTGTAACGGGCCAGATGGTGCAGCTGGCCCAACACCGGCTTGCGCTGGGCAGGGAAGAATTTGAAACCGGGCACACGGGGTGCGAACGGGTCGTGGCTCAACTGGTAATGGTCGAGAAAGGCCTCATCGGCATGCAAACTGGTCATTGCGCTGTCACAACCTCAAAGCTGGGCCACGATCGCGCGGTAATCCGCGGACAAGGTGGCCTGAAGAATCTCTTTAGGATAGTCGTCGGTGACGACGGCCTCGCCCATCTGGCGCAGCAGCACCAGACGCAGACGGCCGTCCAGCACCTTCTTGTCGACCGCCATGTGCTCCATGAAATGCGCCGGGGTCATTTCCTGTGGTGGCACCACCGGCAAACCTGCATCGCGCAGCAGGCGGATGCCGCGATCACGTTCGGCCTGGGTGATCCAGCCAAGGCGCATGGACATTTCCAGGGCCATTACCGTACCCGCCGAAACCGCTTCACCATGCAGCCATACACCGTAGCCCATGTGGGTCTCGATGGCATGCCCGAAGGTGTGGCCCAGGTTCAGGGTGGCGCGCACGCCTGACTCGCGCTCATCCGCCCCCACTACCGCGGCCTTGGCTGCACAGGAACGGCTGATGGCCTGGGTGAGCGCTGCAGGGTCAAGGCCACGCAGCGCCTGCATATTGTCTTCGAGCCATTCCAGGAAGGGCTTGTCGCAGATCAGGCCGTACTTGATCACTTCGGCCAGGCCGGCGGACAGCTCGCGTGCCGGCAGGGTACTCAGGCTGGTGGTATCGATCAGCACCGCATTGGGCTGGTAGAACGCGCCGACCATGTTTTTGCCCAGCGGGTGGTTGATGCCAGTCTTGCCGCCAACCGAGGAATCCACCTGGGACAGCAGGGTGGTGGGGACCTGGATGAAATCGACGCCGCGCTGGTAGCACGCAGCGGCAAAGCCGGCCATGTCGCCGATCACGCCGCCGCCCAGGGCGATCACGGTGGTGCGGCGGTCGTGCCGTGCCGTCAGCAGGCCGTCGAAGATCAGTTGCAGGGTTTGCCAGTTCTTGTGCGCCTCGCCATCGGGCAGCACCACCGGCAGCACAGTGTAGGCACCCAGGGTACGGGTGAGGCGTTCGAGGTACAGAGGGGCAACGGTCTCGTTGGAGACAATGGCCACCTGCCGCCCGGCGATGTGCGGCGCCAGCAGCTCAGGCTGGTCCAGCAGGCCTTCGCCAATGTAGATCGGGTAGCTACGCTCGCCCAGGTCGACCTTCAGTGTCTGCATGTATCCCCACAATGATCTTGGGCGCGGCGCCGTTCGGGCAAGCCACGCGGTAACGTTTGACCTCGCTCGACGCAGGAGGCCGAGAATAGTCCCGGGTTAACGGGGGGGCAACTGCTGCAGGCGTTCGAGAATGTCGATTACCACCATGCGCGGCGGCCGTTCGTCGGTTTCCACCACAAGGTCCGCGATCTCCCGGTAGAGCGGGTCACGGGTTTCGAGCAAGGTGCGCAGGGTGGCTTCGGGGTTCGCGGTGCGCAGCAGGGGGCGGTTGCGGTCGCGGGCGGTGCGCCCGACCTGCTGCTCGACCGAGGCGTGCAGGTAGATGACCCGCCCGCCCTGGTGCAGGGCAAGGCGGTTGGCTTCACGCATCACCGCGCCGCCGCCGGTGGCAACCACCACGCCGTCGAGTTCGCACAGCTCGGCGAGCATGGCCTGCTCGCGGTCACGGAAGCCCGGCTCCCCTTCCTTGTCGAAGATCCACGGGATGTTGGCGCCGCATCGCAGTTCGATTTCCTTGTCGGAATCCTTGAACAGCAGGCGCAGCTCTTTGGCCAATAGGCGCCCGATGGTGCTTTTGCCAGCACCCATGGGCCCCACAAGTATCAAATTTCGCACAGAATCAACGACTCACAGCAATCGCCTGGTCACTCATGATACGCGGAGTCAGGAAGACCAGCAGCTCGGATTTTTTCTCTTGTAATACATCGCGTCGAAACAGCCGCCCAACATACGGCAGATCGCCCAAAAATGGCACCTTGTCGACCATATTGTTTTGCGAGGTGGAGTACACACCGCCGATCACGATGGTGTCCCCATCTGCCACGCGCACCTTGGCATTGACCTCGTTTTTGCGAATGGGCGGAATGTCGTTCAAGGCATTGACGTAATCCGGCTCGTCCTTGGTCACCTTCACCGTCATGATGACCTGGTTGTCCGGGGTGATCTGCGGGGTCACTTCCAGCGACAGGGAGGCCTCGCGAAACGCAACCGAGGTGGCGCCGCTTTTGCTGGATTGCTGGTAGGGCACCTCGGTGCCCTTGAGGATGCGGGCAGTTTCCTTGTCGGCGGTAACCACCTTGGGCTGCGAAATGATCTCGCCCTTGCCGCTCTTCTCCATGGCGCTGAGTTCGAGGTCAAGCAACACCCCACCGCGCAGCAGGCCCAGCCCCAGGCTGCTGCCGGCCCGCTCCACGCCAAGGTCGACGAACAGCTCCTTGCCCAGCCGCGGTGCCTCGCTGTACAGGCGCCCGCCCCAACGCACCCCCAGGCCTTTCTCATAACCGACATTGGCCTCGACGATCCGTGCCTCGATGGCCACCTGACGCACCGGCACATCCAGCTGGGCCACCAACGCTCGCACCTCGGCCAGGCGATCAGCGGGTTGATGCACCACCAGCGTGTTGGTGCGGGCATCCACACTCAGGCTGCCTCGGCCACTGAGAATGCCGTCTTCGGCCAGGCTGGCCAGCAGCAACTCCGCCAGGTCGGCGGCCTTGGCATGATGCACAGGCAACAGTTCGCGCTGCATGGGCTGCCACTGCGCCTTCAGCCCGAGGCCGCCGGGCGCCACCTGCGGTGCCGAGCTGAGTTCCGACAGGGGCGCGACCAGCAGCACATTGCCATCTTTGCGTCGCCCCAGCCCCTTGCTGCGCAGCACCAGGTCCAGCGCCTGATCCCAGGGCACATCCTGCAGCCGCAAGGTGACATTGCCCTGCACGGCATCGCTGGCCACCAGATTGATACCGGCGTAATCAGCCAGCACCTGCAAAACGGCCCGCACTTCCACATCCTGAAAGTTCAGCGACAAGGCCTCACCCTGATAGGTCGACGCTGCCGCTTGGAGCGGCAGCAGTAACGTCAGCAGCCATTTGCTTACTGTTTTCATCCTGAACCGGGGCCTCCTTGCCCGTACGTCGCTGCAGAGAAAGGAAGGCGGTGCGCGGGTGCCACACCCCCGTCATGAAAAGCCGTTCGTGCACTTCGACCTGGCCTGGGGTGACCTGCACCACCACGCCATTGTCGCGCCCCACCCGGTCACCTGCGCGCAGGCGATACAGGGTGCCGGCAACCACGACCAAGGCCTCGTGCGCATCGCCGCGTGACAGGTGGCCAACCATCTGCACCTGTTTCAGCGGCACGCCGGTCAGCCTGTTCCCTCGCCAGGGCGCGAGCCTGGGTGCAAAGGGATCAGCGCAAGGCCCTGCGGCCAGTTGCCTGGCAGGCAAGCGCGCCAGAAACTCAGCCGAGGGCGGCGGCGCTTTTGCCTGGTAGGTGTCTACGTGCAGTCGCAGGCGCACAATCGCTGGCTGGCCATCGACACCTGCAATCGCCAGGTCACCGCTGCGAAATACCGCCGGCTGCGCAAACCACTCGTTCAGCCACACACGCACAGCCATGTAGGGCCCTGTGACCTGCAATTCCAGCGGTACCCGTTGCACCCCCGCCTGCTGCTCGGCATCACGCACCTGCAACTGCTCGATCAACACGCCGTGGCTACCCGCCGAGGCTGACAGCCGCTCCAGCAGGTCACTCATCCCCTGCCCTGCATCGAGGTACCACAGCGCCTCCTGAATATACCGTTCGGCAGTTGCCACCTTCGCCCTCAAAGCCTCCAGCTTCGCCAGTTGCTGCACCGCCGCAGTGTGTTGCGCCTCCAATTCGGCAGACCGGGCATTCTCACCCCTTTGCTGCTGCATCGCCGCGGGCAGGCGGACCATGCAACCAAGGGTGAACAAGCCAGATGCCAGCAACCATGGCGCCAGCCGCCTGAACCATGGCGTACGGCCGATGATGGCCAGGCTGCCCAATAACGCCGTGGTGTTCATGACCAGAATGCCGTCACTCGAGCCGTCAGCACGAACTCGTCTGCGCCGGGCAGGCTCTTGATGGACTTGAGCTCAAGGTCGGCCAGCACGCCGGAACGCTGCAGGTCACGCATGAACTGGGCAACCACCGCACCGGAGGGTGCCACGCCAGTCAAGCGCAGGTGCCCAGCCTGCATGTGCAGGCCCAGCAGTTGCATCTCGCCGGGCAGCGCACCCTCCAGGTCGGCAAACAGGCCTGCCAGCACATCAGGGTGACCGCGCAGGCCTTCCAGTTCGGCCGACCTGGCCGCCAGCACAGCATGCCGGTCACGCAGCTCAGCCAAGGCCTGCGCCTGCTGGTGCTGTAACGAGATTGCAACCTCGCGCTGCAGGTTGCTTAGCCGTTGCTGCTCCCCGCGCTGGCGGGCCAGTTGGTCCACGACCAGGACCGCGCACAGGGCCAGCACGGCACTTGCCAGAAGCTGGCCATAAAAACGCCGCGACGCTGCTTGGCGCTGCCGCTCGCGCCAAGGCAGCAAGTTGAGCCGGATCACCTGTACACCCCCCCAATGGCCAGTGCGCCAGCCAGGAGCATGGCGCCATTGAACGGAGCGAGGCCAGCCAGCCCGGGCACCGGGCTGCAATGCACGTTGAGGCTGCTTTGCAGCTCGGCCAGCCAGGCTTGGTGGTAAGGCTCGGCGCTGACGACCCACAGGTGAGCGGGCAGGCATTCGTCATTCAACTGCCGCTGGATGCTCTCGGGCGTAGGGCCTGCATCCAGCAACAGCTCACGCCGCAGGCAGCCGCCGCCAGGCTCGAGGCGGTGCAAAGTGGCAGCGTCCGGGCTCAGTCGCAGCAGGGCCACATCCCGATCAC
Source organism: Pseudomonas sp. S36 (assembly GCF_016647875.1). NCBI lineage: Bacteria > Pseudomonadati > Pseudomonadota > Gammaproteobacteria > Pseudomonadales > Pseudomonadaceae > Pseudomonas > Pseudomonas sp. S36. The sequence goes on from NZ_JACVVG010000010.1 coordinate 81,329, forward strand.
TGGCCGCGGGCACGAGCCGCCGCAGGGCGAGCGTGTCCACTTCAACCGCCTCCAGCTGCAGCCCCGCTTCCGCCACCAGCGCCTCGAGCGAGGCCAGGGTGCTCTGCCTGCAGGCGGCCACCATCACTTGCGCGAAACCCGGTTGCGCCGCACAAGCGCCGAGCACCTGGAAGTCCAGTGCCAGGTCATCGAGCGGAAAAGGAAACAGCCGCTCGGCATCGGCCAACAACTGCGCCTCCATCTGCCCCTCACCCAACCCCAGAGGGAGTTGGCAATACTTGCAGATGACCTGATCGGCTGGCAGCGCCATGGCCACCTTGCGCAACCCGCTGCGCCTGCGCATACGCTGCAGGGCAGCCACCACCGAGGCAGGCTGCGCCATCCAGTGGGTGCCGGCTGGCGGGTCGAACAGCTCCTCTGCCCAACTCACCACGTGGTAATGCCGCTTGCGCCGCCGTAACTGCAGGGCTCGAACGCTCCCCGCGGTAATTTCCAACCCTGAAAATGAACCGGCATCCTTGCCAAAGCGTCCTATCATCGCGGCGTTCCTGTTGCCTGCCGCCCCCTTCGGTTTGCGACCGGATGCGCGCTGGCCAGAACGACGACCAGCCACCTGGGCGGTAACCCGGAGAGGGGAAAAATGCTTATAATGCCCGGCGTTTTGGTCCGCCGGACCCGCGTGCAATTCACTCACAAACTGGACACCGAAAAGCCTTGATACGTCTGCTTAAGTTCTTCTGGTGGTCTTCCGTCGCAGTCATCTGCGCGCTCGTACTCGGTGTGAGCGGTGCGTTTCTGTATCTTAGTCCCAACCTGCCTTCGGTCGATTCGCTCAGAAGCATCCAGTTGCAGATCCCCCTCAAGGTGTACAGCAGCGACGGCAAGCTGATCGCCGAGTTTGGTGAAATGCGCCGCTCGCCCATCCGTTTCGCGGAAATTCCACCACAGCTCATTCAGGCGCTTCTGTCTGCCGAGGACGACAACTTCCTCAATCACTACGGCGTAGACCCGAGCAGCCTGATGCGCGCCGCCACCCAGCTGGTCAAGACCGGCCATATCCAGACCGGCGGCAGCACCATCACCATGCAGGTGGCGAAGAACTTCTTCCTCACCAGCGAGCGCAGCTTCTCGCGCAAGACCAACGAGATTCTGCTGGCCCTGCAGATCGAGCGCGAACTGACCAAAGACGAGATCCTCGAGCTGTACGTCAACAAGATCTACCTGGGTAACCGTGCCTACGGCATCGATGCCGCCGCACAGGTTTACTACGGCAAGTCGATCCGCGACGTAAGCCTTGCGCAGATGGCGATGATCGCCGGCCTGCCGAAGGCCCCCTCGCGCTTCAACCCGCTGGCCAACCCGGTGCGCGCCAAAGAGCGTCGCGACTGGATTCTCGGCCGCATGTACAAGCTGGGCAAAATCGACGAAGCGAGCTACCAGGCCGCCCTGGCCGAGCCGCTCAACGCCAGCTACCACGTGCCCACGCCCGAAGTGAATGCCCCTTACATCGCCGAAATGGCCCGTGCCGAAATGGTCGGCCGCTACGGCAGCGACGCCTACACCGAAGGGTTCCGCGTTACCACCACGGTGCCCAGCGACACCCAGGACATGGCCAACCAGGCCATCCTCAAGGGCCTGACCGACTACGACGAACGCCACGGCTACCGTGGCCCGGAGGCACGCTTCCCGGGCCGCACACAGGCTGCCTGGCTGCAAGAGCTGGCCAAGCAGCGCACGCTGGGTGGCCTGGAGCCTGCCATCGTCACCCAAGTAGATAAAACCGGCCTGAAGGTGCTCACCCGCAGTGGCAAGGAGCAGTCCGTCGCCTGGGACACCATGAAGTGGGCTCGCCCGTTCATCAATACCAATGCCCAAGGCCGCGCGCCCCAGTCGCCGGCAGATGTGGCCCAGGTGGGCGACCTGGTGCGGTTGCAGCGCCTGAACGATGGCGCACTCAAGTTCAGCCAGGTGCCAGGGGCGCAGAGCGCGCTGGTTACGCTGGACCCGACCAGCGGTGCGATCCGTGCGCTGGTGGGGGGGTTCTCGTTCGAGCAAAGCAACTACAACCGTGCCATGCAGGCCAAGCGCCAGCCAGGCTCCAGCTTCAAGCCCTTCATCTACAGCGCCGCGCTGGACAGCGGCTACACCGCTTCAAGCCTGGTGAACGATGCGCCGATCGTGTTCGTCGACGAGTCGGTGGACAAAGTGTGGCGGCCGAAGAACGACACCAACACCTTCCTCGGCCCCATCCGCATGCGCGAAGCCTTGTACAAGTCGCGTAACCTGGTATCGATCCGCCTGCTGCAGGCCATGGGTGTCGACCGCACCATCGATTACATCGCCAAGTTCGGCTTCAACAAGCAGGACCTGCCGCGCAACCTGTCGCTGGCGCTGGGCACTGCGACGCTCACGCCCATGGAGATCGCCACCGGCTGGAGCACGTTCGCCAACGGCGGCTACAAGATCACCCCGTACCTGATCGACCGCATCGAGAGCCGCAGCGGCGAAACGCTGTTCACCGCCAACCCGGCCCGCGTACCCCAAGGTGCCCAAGACCAGGCTGGCCTGGCCGCCCCCGAGCAGCCGATCACCACGCAGATGCCGGGTGAAGGCGCTACGGCGCCGGAGCAGGCTGCGCAGGTGCCAGCCGTGGCAGAAAAGATCATTGACGGCCGCACCACCTACATCCTCACCAGCATGCTGCAGGATGTGATCAAGCGCGGCACCGGGCGCCGGGCGCTGGCCCTCGGTCGTACCGACCTGGCCGGCAAGACCGGTACCACCAACGAATCCAAGGACGCCTGGTTCTCCGGCTATAACGCCGATTACGTGACCACGGTCTGGGTAGGCTTCGACCAGCCCGAAACCCTGGGCCGCCGGGAATACGGCGGCACTGCTGCCCTGCCGATCTGGATGGGCTTCATGGGCGCGGCCCTGAAGGGCATGCCGGAACACCCCCCTGCAGAGCCCGAAGGCATCCTCAGCCTGCGCGTGGACCCGGTCAGTGGCCGCGCTGCCACGCCAAGCACGCCAAATGCCTACTTTGAGCTGTTCAAGGCCGAGGACTCGCCGCCGTCCAACGATGAGCTGGGCAATGGTGTAGCCCCTGGCAGCCCTCTGCCAGCAGACGAAGCCGCGCCGATGGATCTGTTCTGAGGCAGGGTGGGTGATCAAGGCTTGCCTGGGCGCGTAGATCAAGCGCCGCCCAGGCGCCAAAAGATACCGCCCAACAAAAAGCCCCGGCTCACACGAGCCGGGGCTTTTTAATGTCGCGACAGCGGCAATCAGCCGTTGAACACGTCATCCACACTGGTCAGCGGATAGTGCTTCGGATACGGCAGGGTGGCTACGCCGGACTCGATGGCGGCCTTGGCCACGGCGTCGGACACCACGGTGATCAGGCGAGCGTCCAGTGGCTTCGGAATGATGTACTCACGGCCGAATTCCAGGCCTTCCACGCCGTAGGCTTCGCAGACTTCCTTGGGCACCGGCTGCTTGGCCAGGTCTTTCAGAGCGATGGCCGCGGCGATCTTCATTTCTTCGTTGATGCGCTTGGCACGTACGTCCAGGGCGCCGCGGAAGATGAACGGGAAGCCCAGTACGTTGTTCACCTGGTTCGGGTAGTCGGAGCGACCGGTGGCCATGATCACGTCGTTGCGGGTGGCGTGAGCCAGTTCCGGGGCGATTTCCGGGTCCGGGTTGGAGCAGGCGAACACGATCGGGTTGGCAGCCATCGACTTCAGGCCTTCAGCACTGAGCAGGTTCGGGCCGGACAGGCCAACGAACACGTCGGCGCCGTCGAGGGCATCGGCCAGGGTGCGCTTGTCGGTGGCGTGGGCGAACTGCGCCTTGTACTGGTTCAGGTCGTCACGGCCAGCGTGGATCACGCCATTACGGTCGATCATGTAGATGTTCTCGACCTTGCCACCCATGCTCACCAGCAGCTTCATGCAGGAGATGGCGGCAGCACCGGCCCCCAGGCACACGATCTTGGCGTCTTCGAGCTTCTTGCCGGCGATTTCCAGGGCGTTGATCATGCCAGCAGCCGTCACGATGGCGGTGCCGTGCTGGTCGTCGTGGAAGACCGGGATATCGCACTGCTCGATCAGGGTGCGCTCGATTTCAAAGCACTCGGGGGCCTTGATGTCTTCGAGGTTGATGCCACCGAAGGTGATCGAGATGCGGCGTACGGTGTCGATGAACGCTTGCGGGCTTTCCGACTCGACTTCGATGTCGAACACGTCGATGCCGGCGAAACGCTTGAACAGAACACCCTTGCCTTCCATGACCGGCTTGGAGGCCAGCGGGCCGAGGTCACCCAGACCGAGGATGGCAGTACCGTCGGAAATCACCGCAACCAGGTTGCCTTTACCGGTGTACTTGTAGGCCAGCTCTGCATCACGGCCGATTTCACGCACAGGCTCTGCTACACCTGGGCTGTAGGCCAGGGCGAGGTCACGGGCGGTGGCGGTGGGCTTGGAGAGTTCCACGCTCAGTTTCCCCGGACGAGGCTTGGCATGGTATTCGAGAGCGGCGGTTTTCAGGTCTGACATGGTGGGCATTCCGCTATTGGCTGTTCTGACGGACCGCCGAGGATACGCAAAGAGCCGGGGAGTCACAAGACTGGTCGGTCACTAGTGTCAAGGCCTTTAGCCTAAGACTTTACGCTATAACCCACGGGGCATACGCCTTACAGTGTGTACAATCCAATAGCGAAATGTCTACATCTTTTGGCCCCCAACCCGCCCCAACATGCTCGGATCGGTCAACTGCATGAACCAGCGTCGGGGCCCGGGCCTGCCCGAGCTTTTACGGGATCGATCCCTCACCCAGCCGCGCGCCTCGACTCGCTGCCCTTTCAGGTTATCGAAGAAGCTAGCAGGCACAGTACGTTGCAGACGAGCGGGCACCTGCAGCGTGACTGCGTCGTCAAGGTTCAGCCAGATACCGCCCCGGTGGCGCTGTACAGCCTTGATACGCCCACTGACAACCGCGAACCCGGGTTGCCTGAGCGCGCGTGCAGACACCACCGGCGATGTTTTCCAAAGGCCGGCACCCGCCTTGCGTGCAACCTGTTCAGCGCGCTGCTGGCAGGTGTTGAGGCGCACATTGGGGGCGAACGCAATGCGATAGCCCAGGCCCTCGCTGAGCAATTGTGCTTCCAGATTGTTGCCGGTACGGCTGTACAGATGCGCCAAAGTGCGGCCGTATCTGTCTTTCTTTTCCACGCCCGGCACCAGGCCGAGCCGCCCGTCACTGGCCTTGACCAAGGCCTGCAGGCGACGCCGGGCGGCCTCGGCATAAGGCTCGCTGGCCTGGCCCTTGCGGCCGATTTCCGGGGCATTGATGCCGATCATGCGCACACTGCGGCCGTCGACCAGGCGCACGGTATCGCCATCTACCACGTACCGCACCGCGACCTGCTGCGGGCGCTGGGGCAGCGGGCAAAATGCCTGTGCCGGGAGGTGCCAAGACAGGGCCATAAAAAAAGCGCCCACAAGGGGCGCCTTTTTCAGCAGCACTGCGAAACCCGAAGGGTTCGCCTTGCGCATGATTACTTCTTGGTACCGAACATGCCGAAGCGGTCGGCGAACTTCTGTACGCGGCCACCGGTGTCCAGGACTTTTTGCTTGCCAGTGTAGAACGGGTGGCACAGCGAGCACACGTCGATCGCCAGCGGCTTGGCCAGGGTCGAACGGGTCTCGAATTTGGCGCCGCAGCTGCAGGTGACTGCAACTACTTCGTAGTTTGGATGAATATCTGCTTTCATGGTCACTTCCTCGAGCTGCGTGCCGCCACCCAACACCAATTGTTGAATACCGCACGTAATTAGGCGGCGAATAATACCAGAGCGTTGCGCCAGTGCAAGTTGTCGCGTGTACCGACCGTCGTCTGCTAGGCTCGCCAGTTCTTGAAACGCCCTCCGAGACTTTCCGCGTGCCCGACGTCATCCTGCGCCTTGCCCTGCCCTCCCCGCTGCGTCGGCTGTTCGACTACAAGGCACCGGCCAGCATCGCACGCCAGGCCTTGAGCCCAGGCATGCGCATACGCGTGCCGTTCGGTCGCCGGGAAATGATCGGCGTGCTGGTAGACGTCTGCGCCGAGAGCGAGGTGCCCGCCGACAAGCTCAAGCCCGCCAGCGCCCTGCTCGACCCGGTATCGCCGATACCGCCATCGCTGTTCAAGCTGTGCCTGTGGACGGCGCACTATTACCAGCACAGCCTGGGCGACACCCTGAGCTGGGCGCTCCCTACCCTGTTGCGCCAAGGCGAGCCGGCAGAGATGCGCCAGGAGCGCTTCTGGCATGTAGCCCCCGGCGCACGCCTGGAAGACCCGCGCATTGCCCGCGCGCCGCGCCAGCGTGACGCACTCAAGACCTTGGCCCAGCACCCCCACGGCGTGCCCCACAGCCTGCTGAGCAAGCTCAACCTGAACAAGGACAGCCTTGACCTGCTGCTGGCCAAGGACCTGGTGCAGCTGGAGGTTCGCCGCCACCTGCCCCAGGAACGCCGCGAGCATTGGCTGGCCCAGTCGGAACTGCCGCTCAACGACGAACAACGCGATGCCTTCGATGCCGTACTGGAAGGCTTTGGCCACTTTGGCGCGTTTCTGCTGGCAGGCGTGACCGGCAGCGGCAAGACCGAGGTGTACCTGCAACTGATCCGCGAAACCCTGGAGGCCGGCAAGCAGGCCTTGGTGCTGATCCCCGAAATCAACCTCGGCCCGCAGACCCTGGCGCGTTTCGAACAACGCTTCAACGCCCGCATTGCGTTGCTGCACTCGGCGGTGAGCGACCGCGAGCGCCTTGACGCCTGGCTGGCTGCACGCGACGGCGAGGCAGATATCATCATCGGCACCCGTTCGGCGCTGTTCACACCCATGAAAAACCCTGGGCTGATCATCATCGACGAGGAGCACGACGGCTCCTATAAACAGCAGGAAGGCCTGCGCTACCACGCCCGCGACCTTGCTCTGGTTCGCGCCCACCAGGACAACGTGCCCATTGTGCTCGGCTCGGCCACGCCTTCGCTGGAAACCCTGCACAATGCCCTGACCGGGCGCTATCGCCTGCTGCGCATGAACCAGCGTGCCGGCGGTGCCCGCCCGCCGCGCATGCTGCGCCTGGATGTGAAGAGCCTGCCGCTGGACAGCGGTATCAGCGGCCCGTTGCAGCAGGCCATCCGCCAGACACTGGAAGCCGGCCAGCAGGTATTGGTGTTTCTCAACCGCCGCGGGTTCGCGCCCACCTTGCTGTGCCACGACTGCGGGTGGTTGTCCGAGTGCCCGCGTTGCGATGCGCGCATGACGGTGCACCAGCGCTCCGGGGTGCTGCGCTGCCACCACTGCGGCTATGACGAGCGCCTGCCGCACCACTGCCCACAGTGCAACCACGTGGACCTGCGCCCGGTGGGGGCCGGTACGGAGCGTGCCGAAGAGCGCCTGAAGGTATTGTTCCCGGACTACCCGGTGCTGCGGGTAGACCGCGACAGTACCTCGCGCAAGGACGCGATGCAGCAGTTGTTCAACACCATCCAGCGCGGCCAGCCGAGCATCCTGGTCGGCACCCAGATGCTGGCCAAGGGGCACCACTTTCCCCGGGTGACCCTGGTGGCCATCCTCGATGCCGACGGCGGGTTGTTCTCTGGCGATTTCCGCGCCAGCGAGCGCATGGCCCAGTTGATCGTGCAGGTGGCCGGGCGCGCAGGGCGTGCGGAGGACCCTGGCAAGGTGATCATCCAGACGCACCTGGCAGACCACCCGCTGCTGGTACAACTGACCGAACAGGGCTACTTTGCCTTCGCCGAGCAGGCGCTGGACGAGCGCCGCGCCGCCGGGCTGCCCCCCTTTTCCCACCTGGCGTTGCTGCGGGCCGAGGCGCACAAGCCCGGCCAGGCCGAAGCGTTTCTCGATGAGGCGTGCGCAGCCGCCGAGCGCCTGGTGGCAGAGCAAGGCCTGCCGGGCATCGAACTGCTCGGCCCGGTGCCCGCCCCCATGGAACGCCGCGCCGGGCGCTTCCGTGCCCAGCTGCTGCTACAGGCCGCCACCCGTGCGCCCCTGCACCGGCTGATCAGCGCCTGGTTGCTGGTACTGGAGCAGATGCCGAGCGGCCGCCAGGTACGCTGGTCCCTGGACGTCGACCCCCTCGACCTGTACTGAGCTGCAAGCTGTAAGCTGCAAGAAAGAGCAGTGCGCGTGTGGCATGGCTTCTTCTTACAGCTTGTGGCTTGTGGCTCAAAGCAAACCACGAGCTACAAGCTGCAAGAAAAACCAGCGCCGACGCGATATTGCTTTTTCTTGCAGCTTGCGGCTTGCAGCCCAAAGCAAACCACAAACTCGAAGCTGCAAAAAAAAGCAGCGCCAGCGCGGTATCGCTTCTTCTTGCAGCTTGCAGCTTGCCGCTTGCAGCTCAAAGGTTGGCAACCTGCTCCCAGCCACGGATAATGCCCAGTTTTTCCACCTGCGCATCCAGGCGCTCACCGCGCTTGCGGTCGAAAAGAGATTTCCATGAAAGACACCATTCGCCAGCTGATCCAGCAAGCCCTCACCCAACTCGTCAACGACGGTGTGCTGCCTGACGGCCTGTCGCCGGCGATTCAGGTGGAAAACGCCCGGGACAAGACCCACGGTGACTTCGCCAGCAACATCGCCATGATGCTGGCCAAGCCTGCCGGCATGAAGCCGCGCGACCTGGCCGAGAAGCTGATCGATGCCCTGCCGGCCAGTGCCGACATCACCAAGGTCGAAATCGCCGGCCCGGGCTTTCTGAATTTCTTCCAGAACACCGCAGCCCTGGCCAGCCGCCTGGATGCCGCCCTGGGCGATGCCCGCCTGGGCGCACGCAAGGCCGGCCCTGCGCAGAAAGTGGTCGTCGACCTGTCGGCGCCGAACCTCGCCAAGGAAATGCACGTCGGCCACCTGCGCTCCACCATCATTGGTGACAGCGTGGCGCGTGTGCTGGAGTTTCTCGGCGACCAGGTGATCCGCCAGAACCACGTGGGCGACTGGGGCACCCAGTTCGGCATGCTGCTGGCGTACCTGGAAGAAAACCCGATTACCAGCGACGAGCTGTCAGACCTGGAGAACTTCTACCGCGCTGCCAAAAAGCGCTTCGACGAATCCGAGGCCTTCGCTACCCGCGCCCGGGGCCTGGTGGTGAAGCTGCAGGCGGGTGATCCGGAGTGCATGGCTCTGTGGACGCGCTTCAAGGACATCTCCCTGTCGCACTGCCAGAAAACCTACGAGCTGCTGAACGTCAAGCTGACCATGGCCGACGTCATGGGCGAGAGTGCCTACAACGACGACCTGGCCAATGTCGTCCGCGAGCTGAAGGCCAAAGGTCTGCTGGTCGAGGACCAGGGCGCCCAGTGCGTGTTCCTCGAAGCATTCAAGAACAGCGAAGGCGAGCCACTGCCAGTGATCGTGCAGAAGGCCGATGGCGGTTACCTGTACGCCACCACCGACCTGGCTGCCGTGCGCTACCGCAGCAACGTACTGAAGGCTGACCGCGCCCTGTACTTTGTCGACCAGCGCCAGGCCCTGCACTTCAACCAGGTGTTCGAGGTAGCGCGCCGTGCCGGCTTCGTCGGCCACCCGATGCAAATGGAGCACATGGGCTTCGGCACCATGAACGGCGCCGACGGCCGCCCGTTCAAGACCCGCGACGGTGGCACCGTCAAGCTGATCGACCTGCTCACCGAAGCCAAGGACCGCGCCTACGCGCTGGTGAAGGAAAAGAACCCGACCCTGGCCGACGACGACCTGCGCCACATCGGTGAAGTGGTGGGCATTGGTGCGGTGAAGTACGCGGACCTGTCCAAGCACCGCACCAGCGACTACAGCTTCAACTTCGAACAGATGCTCAACTTCGAAGGCAACACTGCGCCGTACCTGCTGTACGCCTATACCCGCGTGGCCGGCGTGTTCCGCAAGCTGGGCAAGGGCTTCGAGGAAGTCGAGGGCAGCATCGTACTGGAAGCCGCCCATGAGCAGGACCTGGCCGCACGCCTGGCGCAGTTCGGGGAAATCCTCAACAACGTGGCCGAGAAAGGCACGCCGCACGTGCTGTGCAGCTACCTGTACGACCTGGCCGGGCTGTTCTCCAGCTTCTACGAGAACTGCCCGATTCTGGCCGCCGAAACCCCGCAGCAGCAGCAAAGCCGCCTGCGCCTGGCTGCCCTGACCGGCCGCACCCTCAAACAAGGTCTGGAACTGCTCGGCCTGGAAACCCTGGAGCGCATGTAAGTTGGCTGCCAAGAAGAAACCTGCCCCCAAGCGCGGCGCCAGCCGCCAGACAGCGCCGGCCAAAAAACCTATCCCGGGTTGGGTATGGCTGGCGGTCGGCCTTACCGTGGGCGCGTTCATCGTGTTTCTGATGAAGCTCGAACCCGGCGGTGCGGATATCAAGCGCGCCAAGCCCGAGCAGCAGAAAACCGAGAAAGCGGCCGAAGCGGGCAAATCGACCCAAGCCCCCACCGTGCAGCAGCCGGTGAAGCCGAAGTATGACTTCTATACCCTGCTGCCCGAATCGGAAGTGATCGTGCCGCCCGAAGCGGTGCCGGAGAAGACGCCACCCGTACCGGCCCAGCCGGTCACGCCGGTGACACCGGCCGAAGCCGCGAAGATCGACACCGCCCGGGCCCAGGCGGCGCTGCTTGGGCAAACGCCGCCACCGGCACCGCCTGTAATCAAGCCGGCAGCGACCACGCAGTTCTTCCTGCAGGCGGGTTCATTCCGCAAGCAGGCGGACGCCGACAAGGTGCGCGCGCAGATCATTCTGCTGGGCCAGGCGGTGAAGGTTGAGTCGGGCACGGTCAAAGAAGAAACCTGGTACCGGGTACTGGTCGGCCCCTTCAGCAACCGCGAACAACTGACCGTCGCGCAGAAGCAACTGGCCGGCGCGGGCTTCAGCAACCTGCTGCTGCAACAGCGCCAAACCCGCCAGTAAGCGGCCTTTCAGGCCCGGGTGAGAGCAACCTTGCACAGGTGCTCCCACCCGGGCCGCGCCTCAACCCCGCCCCGCATTGCGCTCGGACACCTGGGTGTTCAGGGTCCAGAAGTCGTACAGCACACCCAACAGGAACAGGCCACCGGTCAGGAAGTAGATGATCGCGGTGACCCATTTGCCCTGGTAAAGGCGGTGCAGGCCGAACACGCCAAGGAAGGTCAGCAGGATCCAGGCGATGTTGTAATCGATACGCCCGGACTCGAAACGCAGGTCCGCCTCACGGTCCATGGACGGAATCAGGAACAGGTCGATCAGCCAACCGATGCCGAACAAGCCGAAGGTGAAAAACCAGAGGGTGCCGGTGATAGGTTTGCCGTAGTAGAAGCGATGGGACCCGGTAAAGCCCAGGATCCACAGCAGGTAGCCGATCACCTTGCTGTGGGTGTCGTGCAGGGGTGCGCCCTGTTGATAACTGTTCATGCATAAACCTCGTGCGCTGCGGATGAAATTTTTCTAAAAAAAGTTGTGACTTTTTTCGCCCGGGCCGACATACGGTACGTGAAGAATCGACCAACGGATCAAAGATTGATCAAAAAGCTGTTATAAAGTTGCGCGCCCAACACACAACTATTCATAAGAGCTTCATCTATGCCGCCTTTGATCAAGACATGGCTGACCCTCTGCCTATTATTGCCCCTGGCCGCTCACGCCACCAACCGTGAGCAACGTCTTCCCAACGGTTTCACCGGCTATACCACCAATGCCGCAGTGAAGCGTGCCCCTGTCAAACAGGCCACCCTGCATGCTCGCCCTGGCAATGCCGCCAGCAGCAAACATGGCAGGCCCGCTGTCGCCATGTCTGCCAAGCAGAGCAGCGACGTGCTCAGCCGGGCCGTCAACGTGCTGGGTACCCCTTATGTTTGGGGCGGCAGCAACCCTAAAAAAGGTTTCGATTGCAGCGGGCTGGTGCAATACGCCTTCAACGACGTTGCCGACGTCAACCTGCCACGCACCTCCAGCGCCATGGCCCAGGGCCACGGCACCAAGGTGGCCAAGGGTGACCTGAAGCCGGGCGACCTGATTTTCTTCAACATCAAGAGCCGCCGGGTGAACCACGTTGCGATCTACCTGGGCAACGACCGCTTCATCCATGCGCCTCGCCGGGGCAAGCGGGTTAGCATCGACAACCTGAGCAAGCCTTACTGGCAAAAGCATTACGTTGTCGCCAAGCGTGTATTGCCCAAGGAGCAGCAACAGCTGAACCTGGCCAAGCGCTGAAACCACGGCTGCACTTACGTGCTGCCTGCCTGGCGTCATCCCTACGCAACGGGCAGCACGGGCGTCACCCCGCCTCGACTAATCCGCCTCAACCAACCCCCTGTCCCGCAGCCTGCGCATTGCCCCCTCCATCGTCTGCATCCCCTCTGCCGCACCGGCTTGCATCACCGAATGCAACTGCGCCATGCGCCCCTCGCGGATCAGGTTGCGCACAGCCGGGGTGGCCACCAGCACTTCCCGCGCAGCCACCCTGCCCCCGCCTGCCCGCCTGACCAGCCGCTGCACCACCACTACCTGCAACGATTGCGCGAGCATGGCGCGTACGAGGGGTTTTTCTTCGGCAGCAAACACCTCCACCAACCTGTCGATACTGTTCACTGCAGAGCGCGTGTGCACCGTGGCCAGTACCAGGTGACCGGTCTCGGCCGCACGCAGCGCCAGGCGGATGGTGGCCAGGTCGCGCAACTCGCCGATCATGATCACGTCCGGGTCCTGGCGCAGGGCACTGCGCAAACCTTGGGCGAAGCCGGTGCAGTGCCGGCCAACTTCACGCTGGTTCACCAGGCTGCGCTGGCTGCTGTGGATAACTTCCACCGGGTCTTCGAGGGTGATGATGTGCAAGGACCGTTCGCGGTTCAACTGATCCACCAGCGTGGCCAGGGTGCTGGACTTGCCGCAGCCGGTAGGGCCGCCGACCAGCACCAGCCCATCGTCGCAGCCTGCGATGGTGTTGAAAATGCCTGCCAGGTCGAGCTCGTCCAACCCGGCAATACGCCCGGGTATCAGGCGGAACGTGAGTGCAAGGCCGTTCAATTGCCTGAACAGGTTCAACCGGAAACGCCCCAGCGCCGGCAGTGCCAATGCCATGTCCAGTTCATCGCCGTGTTGCCACTGGTGCAGCTGGGCCTCGCTCAGCATGCAGGCCATACCCTCAGCCAGCTCGGCCCCCTGCAAGGCGGTGCCCGGCAAGCGCTGCAATTGGCCGTCCTTGCGCAGCATGGGTACCTGGCCCGCAGCCAGGTGCAGGTCGCACGCCCCCGCTGCCACGGCCCTGCCCAGCAGGTCAGTCACGTCCATGAGACTCCCCTTCGGCGTTCAACCAGGTAAAATGCGGCAACCTCTCCGTTGCCGGCATCGAATCAATGTCCACCCTAGCAGACAACCTTTCCACGATTTGCGCCCGCATCACCAAGGGTGCCCAGGCTGCCGGGCGCGACCCCGCCAGCGTGCATCTGCTGGCCGTGAGCAAAACCAAGCCGGCCAGCGCGATCCGCGAGGTTCACGCTGCAGGTGTGCGCGACTTTGGGGAAAACTACCTACAAGAGGCGCTGACAAAGCAGCAGCAACTGGGCGACCTGCCCTTGATCTGGCACTTCATCGGCCCCATTCAGTCGAACAAGACCAAAGCCATCGCCGAGCACTTCGACTGGGTACATTCCGTGGACCGCCTGAAAATCGCCCAACGCCTGTCGGAGCAACGCCCCGCCGGGCTGGCGCCACTCAATATCTGCCTGCAGGTGAACGTGAGTGGCGAAGACAGCAAGGCCGGCTGTGCCCCCACCGACCTGCCAGCGTTGGCCGAAGCGATTGCGGCACTGCCCAACTTGCAGCTACGCGGATTGATGGCAATCCCCGAGCCCACCGAAGACCGCACCGCCCAAGAGGCCGCCTTTGCAAGGTTGCGCCAGTTGCAGGAAGGCCTGGGGCTTGGCCTGGACACCTTGTCCATGGGCATGAGCCACGACCTGGAAGCCGCCATTGCCCAGGGAGCGACCTGGGTGCGCATTGGCACCGCCCTGTTCGGTGCACGCGATTACGGCAACGCCTGATTCCATGCTTTACTCACTCTTCCCCACAAGGACCTGACATGAGCCAGACACGTATTGCCTTTATTGGCGCCGGCAACATGGCCGCCAGCCTGATCGGTGGTCTGCGTGCCCAGGGCCTGGAGGCTTCGCAGATCCGCGCCAGCGACCCTGGCGCCGACACCCGCACCCGCATCCAGGCCGATCACGGCATCGAAACCTTCGAAGACAACGCCCAGGCCATCGCTGACGCCGACGTGATCGTGCTGGCGGTCAAGCCACAAGTGATGAAAGCCGTTTGCCAGGCCCTGCAACCCAACCTGCAGGGTGGTCAGTTGATTGTGTCCATTGCTGCGGGCATTACCTGCGCAAGCCTGCAAAGCTGGCTCGGTGCCCGGCCGGTGGTGCGCTGCATGCCCAACACCCCGGCCCTGCTGCGCCAGGGCGTCAGCGGCCTGTATGCCACCCACGAGGTCTCTGCCGAGCAGCGTCAGCAGGCCGAGCAGCTGCTGTCGGCAGTGGGTACCGCGCTGTGGCTTGAGCAGGAGCAGCAACTGGACGCAGTAACGGCTGTCTCCGGCAGTGGCCCGGCGTACTTCTTCCTGCTGATTGAGGCCATGACGGCTGCAGGCGAGAAACTCGGCCTGCCCCGTGAAACCGCCTCTCAGCTGACTCTGCACACCGCACTGGGTGCCGCCCGCATGGCGGTGGCCAGCGAAGTAGATGCAGCCGAACTGCGCCGTCGCGTCACCTCGCCCGCGGGCACCACCGAGGCCGCCATCACGTCGTTCCAGGCCAGCGGTTTCGAAGCCATCGTCGAGCAGGCACTGCAGGCCGCCGCCAAGCGTTCCGCAGAGCTGGCCGAACAACTGGGCCAATAAGGAGTTTTAGATGAATGCACTGTCCGGCGCCGCGATCTTCGTGGTGCAAACCCTGGTCAGCCTGTATCTGGTGATCGTGCTGCTGCGTTTCGTGCTGCAACTGGTAAAGGCCAATTTCTACAACCCGTTGTCCCAGTTCACCGTGCGCGCCACCCAGCCACTGCTCAAACCGATTCGCCGGGTCATCCCCAGCATTGCCGGGCTGGATACCTCGTCGCTGCTGCTGGCGGTGGTCATCCAGGCGCTGCTGATGGGCTTTGTGCTGATGGTCACCTACGACACCTTCGGTGACGTGCTGCACCTGTTGATGTGGGCCATCATCGGCATCACCTCGCTGTTCCTGAAGATCTTCTGGGTAGCGATGATCGTGATGGTGATCGTGTCGTGGGTGGCCCCCAACTCGAACAACCCGGCGGCAGAGCTTGCCTACCAGATCAGCGAGCCGGTACTGGCGCCCTTCCGCCGCATCGTGCCCAACCTGGGCGGCATGGATATTTCGCCGATCTTCGCCTTCCTGGCGATCCAGGTGATCCAGTCGTTCGTTATGCCACCGCTGGCCGCCTATGCCGGCATGCCGCAAGAGCTGTGGCGCATGATCTGACCCGGCCCACCCCCGGCAGCAAGCCTTTGCTTGCCGCTGGGGGTAGCGCTCTTTAGACTTACGCCTCCGTCAAGCGTGAGCAGGGTCGATGTCCACTGTCTTTCCCGAAGATTCCGTCGGTCTGGTATTACCGCAAACCGCCAGGTTCGATGAACCGCTGGCCCTGGCCTGCGGCCGCTCCCTGATCAGCTACGAGCTGGTCTACGAAACCTACGGCACCCTGAACGCCAGCGCGAGCAACGCTGTGCTTATCTGCCATGCCTTGTCCGGCCACCATCACGCTGCCGGCTACCATGACGCCAGCGACCGCAAGCCGGGTTGGTGGGACAGCTGCATCGGCCCAGGCAAGCCAATCGACACCAACCGCTTCTTCGTGGTCAGCCTGAACAACCTGGGCGGCTGCAACGGCAGCACCGGGCCCAGCAGCCTCAACCCCGCCACCGGCAAGCCCTACGGTGCCGATTTCCCGGTGCTCACGGTGGAAGACTGGGTGCACAGCCAGGTGCGCCTGGCCCAGCGCCTGGGCATCGAGCAGTGGGCGGCAGTGGTCGGTGGCAGCCTGGGCGGCATGCAGGCACTGCAGTGGACCATCACCTACCCCGAGCGGGTGCGCCACTGCGTCGACATCGCATCGGCGCCCAAGCTGTCGGCGCAGAACATTGCCTTCAACGAAGTGGCGCGCCAGGCGATTCTGACCGACCCCGAGTTCCATGGCGGTTCGTTCCAGGACCAGGGGGTGATCCCCAAACGCGGCCTGATGCTGGCACGCATGGTCGGCCATATCACCTACCTGTCCGACGACTCGATGGGTGAGAAATTCGGCCGTGAGCTGAAAAGCGACAAACTCAACTACGACTTCCACAGTGTCGAGTTCCAGGTAGAAAGCTACCTGCGCTATCAGGGCGAAGAGTTTTCCGGTCGCTTCGATGCCAATACCTACCTGCTGATGACCAAGGCGCTGGATTATTTCGACCCTGCAGCCACCCACGGCGGCGACCTGGCGGCAACCCTGGCCGACGTCAAGGCCAACTATTGCATCATGTCGTTCACCACCGACTGGCGTTTTTCCCCTGCCCGCTCGCGGGAAATCGTCGACGCGCTGATGGCCGCCCGCAAGAACGTCTGCTACCTGGAAATCGACTCGCCCTATGGGCACGATGCTTTCCTGATCCCCACACCTCGCTACATGCAGGGTTTCTCGAACTACATGAACCGCATTGCCATCTGAGGACAGCATGAGAGCCGATCTGGAAATCATCCACGACTGGATCCCCGCCGGTAGCCGGGTCCTCGACCTGGGCTGCGGTAGCGGCGAACTGCTGGCTTCGCTGCGCGATCGCAAGCAGGTCACCGGTTACGGCCTGGAAATCGACGCCGATAATATCGCTGCGTGCGTCGCCAAGGGCGTGAATGTCATCGAGCAAGACCTGGACAAAGGCCTGGGCAACTTCGCCAGCAACAGTTTCGACGTGGTGATCATGACCCAGGCCTTGCAGGCCGTGGAATACCCTGACCGTATCCTGGACGAGATGCTGCGCGTGGGCCGCCAGTGCATCATCACCTTCCCCAACTTCGGCCATTGGCGCTGCCGCTGGTACCTGGCGACCAAAGGCCGCATGCCGGTGTCGGACTTCATGCCGTATACCTGGTACAACACGCCGAACATCCACTTCTGCACCTTCGCCGACTTCGAAGAGCTGGTGCACGAGCGCAAGGCCAAGGTGCTGGACCGCCTGGCTGTCGATAACCTGCACCGCAATGGGTGGGGTGGCCGGCTTTGGCCTAATCTTCTGGGTGAAATCGGCATCTACCGGGTCAGCAGCCCCGGCCTGCAGGAACACCAGCTCGCAGTCTGATTTTTTTCGGAGGGATCGCACCATGCGTCGCCTTGCACTGTTTCTCGTCAGTTTGTGTCTGGCCTTGCCGGCGGTGGCCGCCGATACTGCCCGCGCCGATCGCAAAGAGGTATTCGGCAACGTGACGGTGCACTACAGCGCCTTCACCTCGAGCATGCTCACACCCCAGGTAGCTGCGGCTACGGGCCTGGTACGCAGCAAGAACCTGGGGGTACTCACCCTGACTGCGCTCAAGGCCGGCAAACCGGCAACGGCAGTGGTCAGCGGTACGGTCAAGGACCTCACCGGACGCAGCAGCCCCCTGTCGTTCAGGCAGGTTACCGACCAGGGCACGGTGTCGTACGTGGCCCAGTTCAAGATCGAACAGCCCGAAACCGTCACGTTCGACCTGAATGTCGAAACCGGCGGCATCGGCAACTCCTTCAGTTTCAACCAGGAAGTGTTCCCAGGCGAATGATGAATTTCCAGCAACTGGTATTGGCCAGCCACAACGCCGGCAAACTCAAGGAACTGCAAGCCATGCTCGGCCAGAGCGTGCAACTGCGGTCCATTGGCGAGTTCAGCCAGGTCGAACCGGAAGAAACCGGCCTGTCGTTCGTTGAAAACGCCATCCTCAAGGCCCGCAATGCAGCGCGCATCTCCGGCCTGCCGGCGCTGGCCGATGACTCGGGCCTGGCCGTGGACTTCCTGGGGGGTGCTCCGGGGATTTATTCGGCGCGTTATGCCAATGGCCAAGGTGACGCGGCGAACAACGCCAAGCTGCTCGATGCACTGAAAGACGTGCCTGAAGCCGAGCGCGGCGCCCAGTTCGTCTGCGTGCTGGCGCTGGTGCGCCATGCAGACGACCCACTGCCGATCCTGTGCGAAGGGTTGTGGCACGGCCGTATTCTGTTCCAGGCCAGCGGTGACCATGGTTTTGGCTACGATCCGCTGTTCTGGGTGCCCGAACGTGACTGCTCCAGCGCCGACCTGGCGCCAGCGGACAAGAACCAGCTTAGCCACCGCGCCCGCGCCATGGCCCTGTTGCGTCAACGTCTGGGTCTGGCATGATCCCACCGCAGTTTTCCCCCGCTGCGGCAGGCTTCCAGCAACTGCCGCCGCTGTCGCTGTACATCCACATCCCTTGGTGCGTGCGCAAATGCCCGTACTGCGACTTCAATTCCCACGCGGCCGGGCCTGAGCTGCCGGAGGAAGCCTATGTCGCGGCACTGCTCACCGACCTTGACCAGGAGCTGGCCGCCGTACAGGGCCGCCCCATCAGCTCGATCTTCTTCGGGGGCGGCACGCCCAGCCTGTTCAGCGCCGCCGCGTTGGGCCGGCTGCTGCGCGGTGTGGAACAACGCATTGCGTTTGCACCGGACATCGAAATAACCCTGGAGGCCAACCCGGGTACGTTCGAACAGGACAAGTTCAAGGCCTACCGGCAAACGGGCATCAACCGTCTGTCCATCGGCGTGCAGAGCTTCCAGCCCGGCAAACTGGAGGCGCTGGGGCGTATCCACAACGGCGACGAAGCGGTACGCGCAGCAGGTATGGCACGCGCCGCCGGCTTCGACAACTTCAATATGGACCTGATGCACGGCCTGCCCGACCAGTCGCTGGATGATGCGCTCGGCGACCTGCGCCAGGCCATCGACCTGGGCCCGACGCACCTGTCGTGGTACCAGCTGACGGTGGAACCGAACACCGTGTTCTGGAACCAGCCGCCAGCGCTGCCCGAGGACGATATCCTCTGGGATATCCAGGAAGCCGGCCAGCACCTCATGGCCGCCAACGGCTTTGCCCAGTACGAAGTGTCCGCCTATGCCCAACCTGGCCGCGCTGCCCGGCATAACCTGAACTACTGGCGTTTTGGCGACTTCATCGGCATCGGCGCCGGCGCCCATGGCAAGCTCACCTTTGCCGATGGCCGCATTCTGCGCACCTGGAAGACGCGCCTGCCCAAGGACTACCTGAACCTGGCCAAACCATTCAAGGCGGGGGAAAAGCTGCTGCCGGTCGCGGAACTGCCGTTCGAGTTCCTGATGAACGCCCTGCGGCTCACTGATGGCGTTGAAGCCCGGCTGTTCACCGAACGCACCGGGCTGCCCCTCGCGCAACTGGCCGAGGCCCGCCGCAGTGCCGAACAAAAGGGCCTTTTGCAGGTCGAACCGGATCGGCTGGCCGCAACGCCCCGGGGGCAGTTGTTCCTCAACGACCTGCTGCAGTATTTCTTGACCTAAGGATGACCCATGGATCTGGTACTTGATCTGCTCGCGACGGTTTCCCGCTGGAGCCGCAGCAACCTGTCAGAAATTTCGCTCGCCTTGGTGGGCTGCCTGCTGGTGCTGTTCGGCACCGACATCAAGACCTGGGTGGAGCAACGCCTGGGCAGCCTGGCAGGCGCCCTGCGGGTACCCCTGATGGCCTTGCTGGTGATGATCGGCAGCGGCGCGGCACTGATCTATGCCACGCCGTGGGTGGTGAAAGGGTTGGGCCAGTTCAACAACTATGCGCTGGCGCCCGTGTTGCTGGTGGTGCTGGTGCTGATTGGGGTGGTTGCTGATCGGCGCGGGTGATTGACCAGTCAGGCGCGGTCTGCAGTTGGTCGGCACGCGAAGCTGATGCTCACGCAAGTGCACATAATCTTGTGATTCAGCACCAACCCGTGGGAGCAACTGTCTTCCACAAAGTCTGAATGCTGGCGCAATCCACCTTGTGGGAGCGGCTTCAGCCGCGAACACCGGCAAAGCCGGTGCCATACACCGCGCTGTTTGCTTCGCGGGTAAACCCGCTCCCACAGTGATTGCGCCAGCTTTGAGATCTTGGGGAAGACAGTTGCTCCCACAGCTTGCGAAAGCCGATCAGTCAACCTTCTCGAACTTCAAGTCCCACACCCCATGCCCCAGCCGCTCGCCGCGGCGTTCGAACTTGGTGATCGGGCGTTCTTCCGGGCGGGGCACATAGGCGCCATCCGCCGCGCGGTTGCGATAGCCCGGCGCGGCGTTCATCACTTCCAGCATGTACTCGGCGTAGGGCTCCCAGTCCGTCGCCATGTGGAACACCCCACCGGGCTTGAGCTTGCGGCGCACCAGCTCGGCAAACTCCAGCTGCACGATACGGCGCTTGTGGTGACGCGCCTTGTGCCAGGGGTCGGGGAAGAACAGCATCAGGCGGTCGAGGCTGTTGTCGGCCACGCAGCGGTTCAGCACTTCGATGGCATCGCAGTCATACACCCGCAGGTTCTGCAGCCCCTGGGTGAGCACACCGTTGAGCAGCGCACCCACACCCGGGCGATGAACCTCTACACCGATGAAATCCTGATCTGGGGCGGCCGCCGCCATTTCCAGCAAGGAATGGCCCATGCCAAAACCGATTTCCAGCGTGCGCGGCGCCGACCGGCCAAACACCTGGTCGTAGTCCACAGGGCTGTCGGCCAGCGGCAGGATGAACTGCGGGCCGCCTTGGTCCAGGCCACGTTGCTGGCCTTCGGTCATGCGCCCGGCGCGCATCACGAAGCTCTTGATGCGGCGGTGTGGGCGGGCGTCGCCGTCAGGGGTGGTCGGCGTATCGTGCGATTCAGTCATCAGGGGCTCTTACTTGATCAGACCTTCCAGCGGTGAAGACGCGCTGGCATAGAGTTTCTTGGGCATACGGCCGGCCAGGTAGGCCATGCGGCCCGCGACAATGGCATGCTTCATGGCCTCAGCCATCAGCACCGGCTGCTGGGCGTGGGCAATGGCCGAGTTCATCAGCACCGCCTCGCAGCCCATTTCCATAGCGATGGTGGCATCCGATGCGGTGCCCACACCGGCGTCGACCAGCACGGGTACCTTCGATTCCTCAAGGATGATCTGCAGGTTGTAAGGGTTGCAGATACCCAGGCCGGTGCCGATCAAGCCTGCCAGGGGCATGACCGCAATGCAGCCGGCTTCGGCGAGCTGACGGGCGATGATCGGGTCGTCGCTGGTGTAGACCATCACGTCGAAACCATCCTTGACCAGCACTTCGGCGGCCTTGAGGGTTTCGATCACGTTGGGGAACAGGGTTTTCTGGTCGGCCAGCACTTCCAGCTTGACCAGGTTGTGGCCATCGAGCAGCTCACGGGCCAGGCGGCAGGTGCGCACGGCCTCGATAGCGTCATAGCAGCCTGCGGTGTTCGGCAGGATGGTATAGCGATCTGGCGGCAGCACATCGAGCAGGTTCGGCTCACCCGGGTTCTGGCCGATGTTGGTGCGGCGCACGGCAACGGTGACAATTTCGGCACCCGAGGCTTCGATGGCCAGGCGGGTTTCTTCCATGTCACGGTACTTGCCGGTGCCGACCAGCAGCCGCGACTGGAACGTACGGCCGGCCAGGGTGAAGGGCTTGTCGCTGCGAACGTTGCTCATGGTTGTTCCTCGGGAAAAGGTTGCTGGGCTTGCAGGGGGTTCGCCGGCAGCGATCAGCCGCCGCCGATGGCGTGCACCACTTCGACCTGGTCACCCTCGTGCAGCGCAGTGCTGTCGTGCTGGCTGCGCGGCACGATGTCCTGGTTGAGCTCTACCGCCACGCGGCGGCCGGCCAGGTCCAGGCGGGCCAGCAGGGCCGCGACGCTCTCGCCCGACGGCAATTCGTAAGGCTCACCATTGAGTTGAATGTGCATGCTCAAGGCCACCATTGTTCTTTGGGGCCCGCATTCTAGCCCCGAAAGGGCCTGCAACCCAAGGCCGCCACACGCCATTAGTCGCGATTGCGGGCCGCTCAGTCAGCCCAGCCGCCACGCGGCAAGCCCCAGAAACAGCCAGCCGGCAAGGAAGCACACACCGCCGATAGGGGTGATGATGCCGAGCTTGCCGATGCCACTGAGGGTGAGCAGGTAAAGGCTGCCGGAAAACAGCACGATACCCAGCACGAACAGGCCGCCTGCCCAACCGACAAGCCGTCCGGGCAAGTGCGCTGCCAGCAGTGCAACCCCGAACAGCGCCAGGGCATGCACCAGCTGGTAGGTCACACCGGTGTGGAAAATCGCCAGGTAATCGGCACTGAGCCTGTTCTTGAGGCCGTGCGCGGCGAAGGCGCCCAGCGCGACACCGGTAAAGCCGAAAAAGGCGGCAAGCATCAGGAAGCTGCGAAGCATGGGACGACTCCTCGTATCGGGTCTGTATAATGGCCCCTTCCATCCGTACGGCCAAGCCATCCCCATGCTGCCAAACCTCTTACGCCGCCTGTACCGCGCCCTGCTCTGGTTCGCCGCCGGCAGTATCGTGCTGGTGCTGGTGTTCCGCTGGGTACCGCCACCGGGTACGGCATTGATGGTGGAGCGCAAGGTGGAGTCCTGGGTAGACGGTGAGCCCATTGACCTGCAGCGTGAGTGGGTGCCGTGGGCGCGCATTTCCGATGACCTGAAAGTGGCGGTAATCGCCGGCGAAGACCAGAAGTTCGCCACCCACTGGGGCTTCGACCTGCCGGCCATCCAGGCTGCGCTGGCCTATAACGAACGCGGCGGCGGCATCCGTGGCGCCAGCACGCTCACCCAGCAGGTGGCCAAGAACCTGTTCCTGTGGTCGGGGCGCAGCTGGTTGCGCAAGGGGCTGGAAGCATGGTTCACCGCCCTGATGGAGCTGTTATGGTCCAAGGAGCGCATCCTTGAGGTGTACCTGAACAGCGCCGAGTGGGGCCCAGGGGTATTCGGCGCGCAGGCTGCAGCACGCTATCACTTCGGTGTGGACGCAAGCCGCCTGAGCCGCCAGCAGGCCGCTCAGCTGGCGGCGGTGCTGCCAAGCCCGATCAAATGGAACGCGGGCCGGCCCAGTGCCTATGTGGCCAGCCGTGCAGGCTGGATCAGCCGGCAGATGAGCCAGCTGGGCGGCCCCAGCTACCTGATGCAACTGAACACTTCCCGCAAGCTCTGACACCTGCCATGAAAAAGCCGCTGTCCCTTACAGGGCAGCGGCTTTTTTTGCGACGTGAACCAGGGTCAGGCAGCGATCAACGCCTTGACCTTGTTCATCGCATTCTTCTCCAGCTGGCGAATACGCTCGGCCGATACGCTGTACTTGTCTGCCAGCTCGTGCAGGGTGGCCTTCTCTTCGGCCAGCCAGCGCTGGTACAGGATATCGCGGCTACGATCGTCCAGGCCTTGCAGGGCCTGATGCAGGTTGCTGGTGGAGTTGTCGCTCCAGTCAGCATCCTCCAATTGCACGGCCGGGTCGTAACGGTGGTCTTCCAGGTAGTGCGCAGGCGACTGGAAGGCACTGTCGTCATCCGCCTCGGAAGCCGGGTCGAACGCCATGTCGTGGCCGCTCAGGCGGCTTTCCATCTCGCGCACCTCCCGCGGCTCTACGCCGAGGCTTTCGGCCACCCGATGCACCTCGTCGTTGTTCAGCCACGCCAGACGCTTCTTCTGGCTGCGCAGGTTGAAGAACAGCTTGCGCTGCGCCTTGGTGGTAGCCACCTTGACGATGCGCCAGTTACGCAAGATGAACTCGTGGATCTCAGCCTTGATCCAGTGCACGGCGAACGACACCAGGCGCACGCCCATTTCGGGGTTGAAGCGCTTCACGGCCTTCATCAGGCCGACGTTACCTTCCTGCACCAGGTCAGCCTGGGCCAACCCGTAGCCTGCGTAGCTACGGGCAATGTGTACGACGAAACGCAGGTGGGCCATCACCATCTGCCGAGCGGCCTCGAGATCCTGCTCATAGTAGAGACGCTCGGCCAGATCACGCTCCTGCTCGACCGTCAGCAGCGGGATGCTGTTGACCGTGTGCACGTAGGCTTCCAGGTTTGCACCGGGTACCAGGGCATAGGCAGGTTGCAACGATGTGGTCATTCAAGAACCTCCGACTTACTAAACTCGCGCCTTTTGGGCGCTGCCTACATTGACCTGGAACCACGGTACAAGTTCCTGCGTGAACAGCACGTCAATGAGGCACAGAAAACTATCGCGGTGCCAGCTCGTTCAGGTGGCGGGCCACTGCGATCCATGCACCGATATACCCCAACAGCACCGCTCCGATCAAGAGCGACAGACCATCGGACGGCGGTACCCCGCCCAGGGCGAAGTCACTGCCGTACAGGCCGGACAAGCCAACCACGGCCTCGTTCAGCCAGCTCAGGCCAAACGCCAGGATGGCCCACGCCAGCAGGCCCGCGCCCAGCCCGTACAGGGCGCCCATGTACAGGAAGGGCCGGCGCACGTAGGCATCGGTACCGCCGACCAGCTTGATGACTTCGATCTCGATACGGCGGTTTTCGATATGTAGACGAATTGTGTTACCGATTACTAACAACAATGCAGAAATCAGCATCACCGCCAGCCCGAACACGAACCGGTCGCCCAGCTTGAGGATGGCCGCCAGGCGCTCCACCCACACCAGGTCAAGCTGGGCCACGTCAACGCGCGGCAGCTCCGACAGGCGCTGGCGCAGCGCTTCGAGGGCTGGCTTGTCGACTTCGGTAGGGGTGACCACCACCACACCGGGCAGTGGGTTATCGGGCAATTCGCGCAGGGCTTCACCCAGCCCGGACTGCTGCTGGAATTCCTGCAGTGCCTGCTCGCGGCTGACGTATTGGGCTTCGGCTACGCCGGGCATGCCCTTGATCTCATCGCGCAACGCCTCGCCATCACGGCTGTTGGCATCGAGCTTGAGGTACAGGGAAATCTGCGCCGCGCGCTGCCACGAGCCGCCCAGTTGTTCCACGTTCTTGAGCAGCAACGACAGGCCCATGGGCATGCTCAGGGCCACCGCCATCACCATGCAGGTGAAAAAGCTGCCAATCGGCTGCTTGCCCAGGCGGCGCAAGCTGTCCGCCAGGCTGGCACGGTGGCTTTCCAGCCAGGCATGCATCAGCGTGCGCAGGTCTGGCCCGTCATCGTCGGCGGTGCGTTTTTTAGGCGCTTGCGGGTCGGCCGGTTTAGGCGCCACCCGTTCGGACACCTTCGGCGTACGTGTAGTGCTCATTGCCCGGCCTCCCCATCGCCGATCAAGCGGCCGCGCTGCAGGGTCAGCATGCGGTGGCGCATGCGCGCAATCAGTGCCAGGTCATGGCTGGCAATCAAAACAGTAGTGCCCAGCCGGTTGATGTCTTCGAACACGCCCATGATTTCTGCCGCCAGGCGCGGGTCGAGGTTACCGGTGGGTTCGTCGGCCAGCAGCAGGGCTGGCTGGTGAACGATGGCGCGGGCGATGCCTACACGCTGCTGCTGGCCCGTGGACAAGTCCGCCGGGTACAGCTCGCCCTTGTCGGACAGCGAAACACGCTCCAGCGCGGAATCCACACGCTTGGCGATCTCGGGCTTGGACAAGCCAAGAATCTGCAGCGGCAGGGCGATGTTGTTGAAGACCGTGCGGTCGAACAGCAACTGGTGGTTCTGGAACACCACGCCGATCTGGCGGCGCAGGAACGGGATCTGCGAGTTGCTGATCTGGCCCAGGTCCTGGCCGGCCAGCATCAGCTTGCCGCTGGTGGGGCGCTCCATGGCCAGCAGCAGGCGCAGCAAGGTACTCTTGCCGGCGCCCGAATGGCCGGTGACGAACAGGAATTCGCCCCGGCGCGCCCGGAAACTCAGCTCATGCAGCCCCACATGACCATTGGGATAGCGCTTGGCAACCTGTTCGAATCGGATCATGGTCAGTCTCGCTCGGCGAACAGAGCCTTGACGAACGGCTCGGCTTCGAAGGTGCGCAGGTCATCGATACCTTCACCGACACCGATGAAGCGGATGGGCAGCTTGAACTGCTTGGCCAGGGCGAAGATCACGCCGCCCTTGGCCGTGCCGTCCAGCTTGGTCAGGGCCAGGCCGGTCAGTTCGACGCTCTGGTTGAAGTACTTGGCCTGGCTGATGGCGTTCTGGCCGGTACCGGCATCGAGGACCAGCAGCACCTCGTGAGGCGCTTCGGGGTCAAGCTTGCCGATGACCCGGCGCACTTTCTTCAGCTCTTCCATCAGGTTGTCTTTGGTGTGCAGGCGGCCGGCGGTATCGGCGATCAGCACGTCGACGCCACGGGCCTTGGCAGCCTGCACGGCATCGAAAATCACCGAAGCTGAATCGGCACCAGTGTGCTGGGCGATGACCGGGATCTTGTTGCGCTCACCCCACACCTGCAGCTGCTCCACGGCAGCGGCGCGGAAGGTGTCACCCGCCGCCAGCATGACCTTTTTACCTTCCAGTTGCAGCTTCTTGGCCAGCTTGCCGATGGTGGTGGTCTTGCCGGCGCCGTTCACACCGACCACAAGGATCACGTAGGGCTTGTTCTGCGCCTGCACCACCAGCGGCTGCTCAACCGGCCTGAGCAGCGCAGCCAGCTCTTCCTGCAGCGACTTGTACAGCGCATCGGCGTCAGCCAGCTGCTTGCGGGCGACCTTCTGGGTCAGGTTCTGCACGATCGTGGAGGTGGCTTCCACACCCACGTCGGCCGTTAGCAGGCGGGTTTCGATTTCATCCAGCAGGTCGTCATCGATCACCTTCTTGCCCAGGAACAGGCTGGCCATGCCTTCGCCAATGCTGGCGCTGGTCTTGGACAGGCCCTGCTTGAGGCGGGCGAAGAAGCCGGGCTTCGCGGCTTCCACATGGGCAGCCACTGCCACTTCGGCAGGCGCATCTACCTGGGCTTCAGCCACTTCGACGGCAAGGGGGGCGGCAGGCTCGGGGGCCTGGCGCTCGGGGATGGCAGGCGGGGCCTTGGGCTCGAGGTCCGGCACCAGCGCCACAGGCTCTTCGGCCACGGGCAACACCAGGTTGCTGACGGGCGCGGCCTGCTCGACGGGCTGCGTGCCAGGCGCTTCGACAGCTGGCAGGGCAACCGGCGCAGGCACAACGGGTGCAGCCTGCTCAGGCTCGGCGGGCACGCTGGGAGGTGCCACGGGCGCTGGCGCAGGCGGTGAAACGACCGGTGCGGGGGTGACAGGTTGCGGTTCGGGCGTGGCAGGCTGCGGCGCCGGGGCGACGGGCTCGGCCGGCGCTTCCTGTGGCTGCTCGGCAACCGGGGCAGGCGCTACCGGCTCGCCAGCATGCGGCTCGGCGGACGGCGGTTCTGGGGTTTGCGGCTGTTCGGCGACAGGTTGCTGCGGCTTCTTGCGAAACCAGCTGAACAGGCCTTTCTTCTCGCTGGCCTCGGCCGGCGCTTTCTTGTCGTCGTTGGAACCAAACATGGAGACGGCTATCTCAGGGTAGCGATGGGCCAGCTATGGCGCATCGGGAATTCTTTCTACGCAGAACAGACTATCTTGAAGCCGGCTGGTTCATGCGCAACGTTTTGTCTTGATGTCCTGCAAGCCAGAACGGCGACAGGCATGGTCGCCAGGCAACCGGATCAGTATCCTAGCACCTCCTGGCCTGCCGACGCTAAACCCAGCGGGCCGCCGAACAGGTTAAACACCGTATGAATGCTCTAGCCCGCCGCGCCGCAGGCCTGTTGCTCGGCACACTGTGCCTGCCGCTCGCGGCCTTCGCCGCCGATGTGCAACCCACCCACGAATTCATCCTCGACAACGGCCTCAAAGTGGTCGTGCGTGAGGACCACCGTGCCCCGGTGGTGGTTTCGCAAATCTGGTACAAGGTTGGCTCCAGCTACGAAACCCCCGGCCAGACAGGCCTGTCCCACGCGCTTGAGCACATGATGTTCAAGGGCAGTGCCAAAATCGGCCCGGGCGAAGCCTCGCGTATCCTGCGCGACCTGGGTGCCGAAGAAAACGCCTTCACCAGCGACGACTACACCGCTTACTACCAGGTGCTGGCCCGCGACCGTCTGCCGGTGGCCCTGGAACTCGAAGCCGACCGCCTGGCCAGCCTGCGCCTGCCGGCCGACGAGTTCAGCCGTGAAATCGAGGTCATCAAAGAAGAACGCCGCCTGCGCACCGACGACCAGCCCAATGCCAAGGCATTCGAGCTGTTCCGCGCCATGGCCTACCCTGCCAGCGGCTATCACACCCCCACCATCGGCTGGATGGCCGACCTTGAGCGCATGAAGGTCGAAGAGCTGCGCCACTGGTACGAGTCCTGGTACGCCCCCAACAACGCTACGTTGGTGGTGGTGGGCGATGTCACCGCCGATGAGGTGAAAGGCCTGGCGCAGAAGTACTTTGGCGCCATCCCCAAGCGCACCGTACCCGCCGCCAAGCTGCCACTGGAACTGGCCGAACCTGGCCAGCGCCAGCTGACCCTGCATGTGCGCACCCAGTTGCCCAGCCTGATCTACGGCTTCAACGTGCCAGGCCTGCCCACCGCGCAGGACCCGCGCACGGTGCATGCCCTGCGCCTGATCTCGGCGCTGCTTGACGGTGGCTACAGTGCGCGCATGCCTGCCCGCCTGGAGCGCGGCCAGGAGCTGGTGGCTGGCGCATCGTCCAGCTACAACGCCTTCACCCGCGGCGACAGCCTGTTCCTGATCTCGGCCACCCCCAACGTGCAGAAGCACAAGACCCTGGCCGACGTCGAAAAAGGCATCTGGCAATTGCTGGATGAACTCAAGACCACCCCGCCGACCGCCGAGGAACTGGAGCGGGTACGCGCCCAGGTCATTGCCGGCCTGGTCTACGACCGCGACTCCATCAGCAGCCAGGCCACCACCATTGGCCAGCTGGAAACCGTCGGCCTGTCCTGGAAGCTGATCGACAGCGAGCTGGACGAGCTCAAGCGCGTCACCCCGCAGGACATCCAGAACGCCGCGCGCACCTATTTCACCCGCGAACGCCTGAGCGTTGCCCATGTACTGCCCGAGGAGTCCGCCCATGAGTGACCGCCGCGCATCACGCCCCACCCTGCTGGCCACGGGCATACGTGCCCTGGCGCTGGCGACCGTGCTGGCCGCCCCGGCCCTGGCCGACCAGGCGGCCAAGCCCGACACCGCGGCGGCCCGCCCGGCCAATACGCTGCAATCGCTGGCTGAGCTCGACGGCAAGGCCCCCAGCCGTCGTCAGCTGAACATTCAGCACTGGAATACGGCCGAGGGCGCACGCGTGCTGTTCGTCGAAGCCCGCGAACTGCCCATGTTCGACCTGCGCGTAACCTTCGCCGCTGGCAGCAGCCAGGATGGCGCCACCCCCGGGGTGGCAGCTCTGACCAACGCCATGCTCAATGAAGGCGTGGCCGGCAAGGACGTGACCGCCATCGCCCAGGGCTTCGAGGGCCTGGGCGCGGACTTCGGCAATGGTTCCTACCGCGACATGGCCGTGGCCTCGCTGCGCAGCCTCAGTGCCAAGGACAAGCGTGAACCTGCACTGAAGCTGTTCACTGAGGTCGCGGGCAAGCCCACCTTCCCTGAAGAGGCCCTCAAACGCATCAAGAACCAGATGCTGGCGGGCTTCGAGTACGACAAGCAGAACCCGGGTAAAATCGCGGGCAAGGCGCTGTTCGAAAAACTCTACGGTACCCACCCCTACGCGCACCCGAGCGACGGCAGCCCTGAGAGCATCAACAGCCTTGGCCTTGCACAATTGCGTGCATTCCATGCCAAGGCCTATACCCCAGGCAACGCGGTCATCGCCTTGGTCGGCGACCTGAGCCGCAGCGAAGCCGAAGCCATCGCCGCCCAGGTGTCCGCCGGCCTGCCGAAAGGCCCTGCATTGCCCGCCCCGGCCCAGCCAGCCGACGCCAAGGCCGGGCTCACCCACATCGACTTCCCCTCCAAGCAAACCCACCTGATGCTGGCCGAGTTGGGCATCGACCGCCAGGACAAGGACTGGCCGGCGCTTTCGCTGGGCAACCAGATCCTGGGCGGTGGCGCGTTCGGTACGCGGCTGATGAGCGAAGTGCGGGAAAAACGTGGCCTGACTTACGGCGTGTATTCAGCGTTCAGCCCGATGCAGGTGCGCGGGCCCTTCATGATCAACCTGCAAACCCGTGCCGAGCTTAGCGAAGGGACGCTGAAGCTGGTTCAGGGTATTCTTGCCGATTACCTCAGCACGGGCCCGACCCAGCAGGAGCTGGACGACGCCAAACGCGAGCTGGCCGGCAGCTTCCCGCTGTCCAATGCCAGCAACGAAAGCATCGTCGGGCAGTTGGGCGCCATTGGCTTCTACAACCTGCCACTGACCTGGCTGGAGGACTTCATGCAGCAGTCCCAGGCGCTGACCGTCGAGCAGGTCAAGGCCGCCATGAACCGGCACCTGGCCGCTGACAAGCTGGTGATCGTCACCGTCGGCCCGAACGTGCCGCAAAAGCCGTTGCCTGCCCCCACCGACAAACCCACCGAGCCAGCCCTCGGGGTACCGGAGCACTAATGCCAAGATCCACCCCTCCCGCCCGCAGCCGGGCCAGAGCAAAGGCTCGGGCCACCTGCGCATTATCGCCGGCCAATGGCGCAGCCGGCGCCTGGCGGTGCCTGACGGCGAAGGCCTGCGCCCAACCCCCGACCGGGTACGTGAAACCCTGTTCAACTGGCTGGCGCCCTACATCGAAGGGGCCCGGGTACTGGATGCCTTCACGGGCAGCGGCGCCCTGGTGCTCGAGGCCTTGTCACGCGGGGCCGAGGATGCCGTGGCGCTGGACAGCAACCCGGCCGCCATCGCCAACCTGAAAAACAACCTGGAGCTTCTGCGTTGCCCACGGGGGCAGATCCTGCAGACCGACGCCCTGCGCTACCTGCAGGCACCGGCCAAACAGCAATTCGATGTGGTGTTCCTCGACCCGCCGTTCCACCAGCAACTGCTGGCTGAAACCTGCAACCTGCTGGAGCAGAACCAGTGGTTGCGCGAGCAGGCATGGGTGTACACCGAGAGCGAAGCGGCGCCGTCCAGCCTGCAACTGCCTGCCAGCTGGCGCCTGCACCGTGAGAAAAAAACCGGCCAGGTGCATTACGCACTGTGGCAGCGGGGCTAGTTATCTAGCGCAGGCAGGGCGCGCCATTGGCTGAAGCTGTTGGGGTTTCCAACCACCCGAGCACTTCAGCCATGCCACTACCCTCACCTGCGCCGGCCCCTCTCGAAGGGGTGCCCGAGGCACTTGCGTCTCTTGCAGCTGCCACCCCTTCCCCTCTTCAGCATTTCACCCTGGAAAACGGCTTGTCCGTTTACCTTCGCCAGCAGCACGGAACCTCGCTTGCCGCTGTGCAACTGTGGTACCACGTGGGCACCAGCCACGAACCGGCAGGCCACACCAACCTGTCACACCTGCTCGAACACCTGATCTTCGAAGGCAGCAGCAAGCTCGCGGCCGGGGATTATTCCCGCGTCGTCGCACGGCTGGGCGGCCGGGCCAATGCCAGCACCCGCCTGGATGCGACCGCTTACGAGATCTCGCTACCCGTAACACGCTTGCCGGTGGCGCTGGAGATCATGGCCGATGCCATGCACAGCGCCACCTTCGACGCCTCTGACCTGGCCCGGGCTGCCAAGGCGATCGTCGACGAACGCCGCCTCAAGCTCGATACACAGCCAGCCCAGCAAGCACTCGACCACCACCAGGCACTGGCACACGGTAACAGCCCCTATGCAGCCCCAAGCTTCGGCAACGCAGCCGACCTGGGCAGCCTAGACCTGCAGCAACTGCGTACCTGGTACCGCACCTGGTATCGCCCGAGCAACGCCACCCTGGTGGTGGTCGGCGATATCGACCTGGCAACGCTGCGCGGGCCTGTGGACAAGTACTTTTCACCCTTGATCAGTGGGCCTGTCACAGACTGCCCGGCACCCAGGCACGACGACGCGCTACAGGCGCGCACGCACACCGTCAGCTTGCCGGGGCTCGCCCATGGCCTGTTCATGTCGTTCAACGTTCCTGGCTGCGCCACGGCACCCGACGAAACCACCACCGCGGCCCTCGAACTGATCGGTGAGCTGCTTGGGCAAGGCGCCAGCTCTTGGCTCTACAGCGAACTGGTGCGGGACCAGCGTGTACTTACAGGTGTAAGAGTGAATTATGACCCCTTGGTACGCGGGGACACGCTGCTTACCGTTGCTGCCTATGTGAATACCACCCACGCCACCCCTGAGCAGGCCGCCGAGGCGGTGTACCAGAAAATTGACCAGCTACGCAGCCTGACGCTGACCAGCAGTGAACTGCAGCACCTGAAGCTGGGCATGCTGGCACGGCGGCTATTCACCCTTGAAGACCCCGCCTCGCAGGCCGAGCGCATTGGCTCGGTAGCGGCGGCCGGTCAACCCGCCAGCCTGGTCGACAGCGAAGCAGCTCGGCTGGTAGCCATCGACGCAACCACCCTGCAACAAGTGGCCAATACCTACCTGGGGCGTGAACGCCTGACCATCACCTTCCTTCGGCCAGGAGCGCAAGCATGACGCACGAACAGATGCCACCTCATCAACCCCTGCTTTGCCAAGGCCCCACCACAGACCCGGCATTGGCCGCGATGACGAACCTGGAGTCCATGCAGGCTATCGAGCTCGGCAGGGCGCC
Organism: Pseudomonas sp. S36; assembly: GCF_016647875.1. Lineage (NCBI taxonomy): Bacteria > Pseudomonadati > Pseudomonadota > Gammaproteobacteria > Pseudomonadales > Pseudomonadaceae > Pseudomonas > Pseudomonas sp. S36. The sequence goes on from NZ_JACVVG010000010.1 coordinate 114,011, forward strand.
CTCCGTGCAGGCGACCGCCGAGCAATGGCAAACGGCCGAGGGAACAAGAGTCAGCTTCATTGCAGCGCAGGGTCGCCCCATGATCGACCTGGTGCTGCGCTTCAGGGCCGGCAGCATGCTGGACGGTGACACCCCAGGCCTGGCAGCACTTGCCCTGTACAGCCTCGACCAAGGCACCGAACACCTGGACGCGGCACAGTTCGCCCAACGGCTGGCAGGGCTGGGTGCAACCCTGAGCAGGAAAATCAGCGAGGACAGCACCTCCATCGCCCTGCGATGCCTGAGCATGCCCACGTTACGGGCACAAGCCATCGGCTTGCTGACGCAAATGGTGGCCCGGCCAGCACTGCGCGAGGCTGAGGTGGCGAAGATCCGCGAACGCATAGCGTTCAATCAGGCCCGGCAAAGCCGACAACCCATTCTGCGAATGGCCAATGCCACCATGAGCCATGTGTTCCACGGCCACCCCTACGCTGCGCCGCCGGCCGCACGACCTGCTGATGACCTGGGTGCCGAGCAGGTTCGCGCCTTCCACCAGAAGGCCTACTCGGCCAACAACCTGGACATCGGCCTGGTCGGTGATGTGAGCCGCGCTGAGGCCGAGCAGTTGGTAAATATGCTGGTGCAGGCGCTACCGCAGCAGTGGGCGGCGCAAACCCCGCCCGCCCCGGCTGACCCTCTACCCCTATTGCAACACCTGGATTTCGCTGGCAACGCTACCCAGGCGATGCTGACCATCGCGGCCAGGGTTACCCCCAAGGACCCTCCCTACCCTGCACTGGTGCTGCTTACCGCTATTCTGGGGGGCAGTTACGAGGCTCGCCTTACCCAGGAGCTGCGCCACCTGCGCAGCCTTACCTACGCCGTGTCGGCGTTTCTCAGGCCGCTCGATGCAACCACGCTGTTCCAGATTCACTGGGATGTAGTGCCCCAGCACCGCGATGCATCGGGTGCGCTGGTATCGGCCATGCTGAACTGCCTGCGCGAGCATGGGCCCAGCCAGGCCGAGTGTGACATGGCGGTAAACCAGATCGCCGCCCGGCTGCACCATGACCTGGCCGACCACGGCAAACTGGCCAGTGCACTGGCCACCTACAGCCACCAAGGCTTGCCAGCCGACCACCTGACTACCTACGTGGACACCCTGGCGGCGCTGACACCTGCCAACCTGCTGGAAGCCGCTCAGGTATGGCTGGGCCAGGCGCCAGAAGTGTTCGTTACCAGCGGCCCTGCCGTCGAGCAACTGCCGCTCTCCCAACCCACAGCAGACGAGCGCTAGCCCAGGCAGGGCGGCGCGGTTCGTGGCATGCTAGGCGGGCACCTCATGAGCCGCCCAGCATGCCCAACCCTGACGCCACCTTTCGCCCCGCCACCGGCCTTTCCAATCCGCACCTGCAGACATTGTGGGGGCCGCTGTGGCGCAAGATGCCTGACTTGCAGCGCGAGCGGGAGCGTATGTGGCTGGCCGATGGCGACTTCATCGACCTGGACTGGTACGGCCCACACCAGCCAGACGCCCCCTTGGTACTGGTGCTGCACGGCCTCACCGGCTCGTCCCAGTCACATTACGTAAAAGGGCTGCAGCAAGCCTTGCACGCCTGTGGTTGGGCCAGCGCAGCGGTGAACTGGCGTGGTTGTTCGGGTGAACCCAACCTGCTGCCACGCAGCTATCACTCCGGTGCCAGCGAAGACCTGGCTGAAGTCGTCAGCCACGTAAGGGCGCGGCGCCCACTGGCGCCCCTGTATGCGGTAGGTTACTCGTTGGGTGGCAACGTGCTGCTCAAGTACCTGGGCGAATGCGGCGCGGCCAGCCAGTTGCAGGCCGCGGTGGCGGTTTCGGTGCCGTTTCGTCTTGATCACTGCGCCGACCGCATCGCCCAGGGGTTTTCCAAGGTGTACCAGGCCCACTTCATGCGCGAGATGCTGGCCTATGTGCAGGTCAAGCAACGTCACTTCCATGACAATGCCCATCACGACCGGTTGGCAACCCTGGAACAATTGGGGCCGCTGGGCAACCTGCGCACGTTCTGGGAGTTCGACGCCAAGGTCACCGCGCCACTCAACGGCTTCAGCGACGTGCACGATTACTACCGTCGATCATCCAGCCACTTCTTCCTCAAGCAGAACTGTACGCCCACGTTGATCATCCACGCCAACGATGACCCGTTCGTTTCGACCCGGAGCCTGCCCGGCCCTGGGGACCTGGCTTCGAACACCCGGTTCGAACTGCACGGTCGAGGTGGCCATGTGGGGTTTGTGGAGGGCAGCCTGCGGCGCCCGGGGTACTACCTCGAACGCCGGATACCGCAGTGGCTGATGCAGGGCCAATGAGCCGCGATCAGCTGCCAGTCGCTACATCCCGTGCCGGGTCGTTGATCCACTCACTCCACGAGCCGGCATACAGCTTGCCTAACGGGTAACCGGCAAGCGCCAGGGCAAACAGGTTATGGCACGCCGTTACACCTGAGCCGCAGTACGCCACAACCTGCTCCGGCGCACGCCCGGCCAACTGCTGGTCAAACCGCTGCCGCAGCTGCTCAGGCGGCAGGAAACGCCCGTCAGGCCCCAGGTTGTCGGTAAAGGCCGCACATTGGGCGCCAGGGATGTGCCCTGCCACCGGGTCTATCGGCTCTACCTCACCGCGAAAGCGTGGTTGCGCGCGGGCATCGAGCAGGGTCAGGTCGCTCGCACCCAGGCGCCTGGCCAGGTGCTCGGCATCAATCAGCAGCTTGCCGTCGGGTTTGCCAACGAACGCTCCCTCCCGCTTGGGCGGTGGGTCGAGGCTTAATGGCAAATGGGCGGCGTGCCAGGCCTTCAGCCCCCCGTCCAGAATCGCCACGCCACTACGTTTGCCCAGCCAGGCCAGCAGCCACCAGGCCCGGGCAGCGAAGGCCCCGGGGCCATCGTCGTAAAGCACCACCTGGCTATCGTCGTCGACACCCCAGTCGCGCAGCCGCTCGGCCAGCCTGGCCGGGTCGGGCAACGGGTGCCTGCCGGTCACCCCTTTGCTGATCGGGCCGCTGAGGTCACGCTCCAGGTCGGCGAAATGGGCCCCGGCGATATGCCCTTGGGCGTAACTACGCTGGCCATAGTCCACATCTTCAAGGGCAAAGCGGCAGTCGAGGACCACCAGCCCGGGCGAGTCCAGCCGCTCGGCCAATTGCTGTGGGGTGATCAGTTGCGCAAGTGGCATGACAATCTCCTGGTCGATGACGCCAAGCCGTGCCAGGTCTGCAGGGCCTGGTTGAACGGTACATGAAATACCTGGCGAAGGCGCACAAACCTCGCGCCGCAGCATGGGGAGAAGTATAGTGGCCCCAGCCGGCCACATGACTTGGCCGGGCGCAGTCGCTGCGCTACCATCCGACTCCCCAACGCACTCCAGCCAGGATGACGCGATGAACCGAGTGTTGTACCCGGGTACTTTCGACCCCATTACCAAAGGCCATGGCGATCTGGTCGAGCGCGCCTCGCGGCTGTTCGACACCGTGATCATCGCGGTGGCAGCCAGCCCCAAGAAAAACCCGCTGTTCCCACTGGAGCAACGGGTAGCGCTGGCGCGTGAGGTCACCAAGCACCTGCCCAATGTCGAAGTCATCGGCTTTTCTTCGCTCCTGGCGCACTTTGCCAAGGAACAGGGCGCCAACGTCTTTCTTCGTGGCCTGCGCGCGGTGTCCGATTTCGAGTACGAGTTCCAGCTGGCGAACATGAACCGGCAACTGGCGCCGGATGTAGAAAGCCTGTTCCTCACGCCTTCTGAGCGCTACTCGTTCATTTCCTCGACCCTGGTGCGGGAAATCGCAGCACTGGGCGGCGATATCAGCAAGTTCGTCCACCCAGCGGTGGCAGACGCGCTGACCGAGCGCTTCAAGCAGTAGCCACGCCTGCCAGTTTGTCGCGCCTGCGTGCACTGCGGGCGCGAATGCGGCACAATTGTGCCCTTGCGTTGAACATGCCCGGGCCAGGAGCCCCGGCCGGAGCCCCCATGTCTTTGATCATCACCGACGATTGCATCAATTGCGACGTCTGCGAACCCGAGTGCCCGAACGAGGCCATCTCCCAAGGCGAAGAGATCTACGTGATCGACCCCAACCTGTGCACCCAGTGCGTAGGGCACTACGATGAGCCTCAATGCCAGCAGGTATGCCCGGTAGACTGCATCCCGCTGGATGAAGCCCACCCGGAAAGCGAAGAACAGCTGATGGCCAAGTACCTCAGGATTACTGGCAAGGCCTGAGCCCCGGTGGGCAGCAGCGGGTGCTCAGCGCTGGCAGCGTGGGCAGAACACGCTGGCCCGCTGGCCCAGCTTCACATCCCGCAGTTCGGTACCGCACACCTTGCATGGCTGGCCGCCGCGCCCGTAAGCGAACAGGGTCTGCTGAAAATACCCGGGCTGGCCATCGCCGCCAATGAAGTCACGCAAGGTCGTCCCGCCCTGTTCGATGGCGGCGGCCAGCACCCGCTTGATCTCGATCGCCAGTTTCAGATAACGCGCCCGCGAGATGCCACCGGCCGGCCGGCGTGGGTCGATGCCGGCGGCAAACAGCGCCTCGGTGGCGTAGATGTTGCCCACCCCCACCACCACGGCGTTGTCCATGATGAACGGTTTGACGGCCATCGACCGCCCGCGTGACAGCTGGAACAAGCGCTCACCATCGAACAGGTCGGTCAGCGGTTCAGGCCCCAGGCGCAGCAACAGCTCATGATTGAGCGGGTCCTGGCTCCAGAGCATCGCGCCAAAGCGGCGGGGGTCGGTGTAGCGCAGCATCAGGCCCGATTCCAGCTCGATATCCACGTGCTCGTGCTTGCCGGGCGGCAGACCCAGCTCGACCAACCGCAAGTTGCCTGACATGCCAAGGTGGCTGATGAGGGTGCCGACCTCGGCATTGATCAGCAGGTATTTCGCCCGCCGCTCGACAGTGACGATACGTTGCCCGGACAAGCGGACGTCCAGGTCTTCCGGCACAGGCCAGCGCAGGCGCCGGTCACGCACCACCACACGGCTGACCCGCTGGCCCTCCAGGTGCGGCGCGATCCCGCGCCGGGTGGTTTCTACTTCAGGAAGTTCCGGCATGTGTCAGCGCCCACCCAGCTCTTGGATATTCTGCTTGAGGTTGTCGAAGTCGTATTCCGACAAGCCTATGTAATCGAGCACTAACGGCCCGACCGCGTTCCATTCGTGATCCACCGCCTGGTTGCCCAGTACACGGAACGACGCGCAGATGTGCTCCGCCATTTTCAGCACCGCCAGCAGGTTCTTCATCTGGCCCTGGTTATTGCTTGAGCTGTCGTCGCGGAACACCGAGAGGGCATTGTGGTGGTTGGCAATGGCCGCGGTCAGGTGTTCGGGCAGGCGCCAGGACTTGGCCGTGAAATACCCCACCACCGAATGGTTGGTATTGAGCGTGCGGTTTTCGGTATCGACCACGCGGGTGTGTTCGTCGGCCTTGGCATAGGCGTCTTCCAGCACCTGCATGTAGTGGGGGAAGCGCTTGAGCATCAGCGGCACGCCGCAGTCATGGAACAGCCCCAGGGTGTAGGCCTCGTCCGCCGGCTGGATGCCCGTGCGCTTGGCCAGGGTCAGGCAAGTCATCGCCACGTCCTGGGCGGTGTCCCAGAAGCGGTTGAGGGTGACGATGGTTTCGTCGCTCATCTCGCCCTTGATCGACTGGGCGTTGATCAGGTTGATGATCGAACGGCTGCCCAACAGGTTCACCGCGCGCTGGATCGAGCCGATCTTGTTGCTCAGGCCGAAGTGCGGCGAGTTGACAAGCTTGAGCAAGGCACCGGAGAGCCCTGGGTCCTGGGATATCAGCTTGGCGATGGTTTCCAGGTCCGGGTCGGGCATGTACTGCTCGAACTGCAGATCGACCATGATCTGCGGCTGCGGCGGAATGGTAATGCCTTGCAAGGCTTGCTGGATCTGTTCGGCGCTGAGTTCTTGGGACATGCGTGCACACTCGTATGGGACCGCCAATTCTAACGCGGCGGGCGACCAGGAAACTAACCATTGAATCGGTGCGTTGGAACTTTCCTTTAGCACCACTGGCCTGTTTCTCATATTCATCGAGTAAGGGAGCAAGACCATGAGTACAGCACTGAACGGCAAGCGCGTGGCCATTCTGGTTACCGACGGTTTTGAGCAGGTCGAGCTGACCGGCCCTCGCGAGGCCCTGACCAAGGCCGGCGCACAGGTGCACATTCTCAGCGAGAAAGAGGGCAAGGTGCGTGGCTGGAACCACGACAAGCCGGCGGATGAATTCCCGGTCGACGCCACCTTCGATGCAGCCGGCCAGACGGTCTACGATGCGCTGGTGTTGCCAGGCGGCGTGCAGAACTCCGACACCATCCGGCTGATTGCCGGGGCGCAGCAACTGGTGAAAAGCCACGATGCGGCCGGCAAGCCGCTGGCCGTGATCTGCCACGGCGGCTGGCTGCTGATTTCCAGCGGGCTGACCAAGGGCAAGCGCATGACCAGCTTCAAGACCTTGCAGGACGACCTGCGCAACGCTGGCGCCGAATGGGTGGATGAAGAGGTGGTGGTGGACGGCAACCTGATCAGCAGCCGTCAGCCAGATGACATCCCCGCCTTCAACGCGCAATTGGTGAAGGCCCTGTCGGCCTGACAGCTGGCAGGCAGCGCGAAGGCCGGACAGGCGTTATACTCCCGCTCTTTTTCCCGGAGCGACGTCATGTCCCTGCCCAGCCTTCGCCTCAAAGCCAACGCCGACCGCCGCCTGCGCGCAGGCCACCTGTGGGTCTACAGCAACGAGGTCGACGTGGCCGCCAGCCCGCTCCAGGGCTTTCAGGCCGGCCAGCAGGCGGTACTGGAAGCTGCCAACGGCAAGCCCCTGGGGATCGTTGCCGTCAGCCCCAACAACCTGATCTGCGCCCGTTTGCTGTCACGTGACGCCAAGCTGCCGCTGGACAAATCGCTGCTGGTACACCGCCTGAACGTAGCCCTGTCCCTGCGCGAGCGCTTGTTCGAACAGCCCTGCTACCGCCTGGTGTACGGCGATTCCGACCTGCTGCCGGGCCTGGTAGTGGACCGCTTCTTCGATATCCTGGTGGTGCAACTGGCCTCCGCGACCATGGAAGCCCATAAGGACGAGGTGGTCGCCGCACTGGTGCAGGTACTCAAGCCTAGCGGCATTCTGTTCAAGAATGACTCGGCCGCACGGGATGCAGAAGGCCTGCAGCGTTACGTGGACACGGTGTACGGGGAGGTACCCGACTGGGTGCCGCTGGAAGAAAACGGCGTTCGCTTCGAAGCCCCGGTACGCGACGGCCAGAAAACCGGCTGGTTCTACGATCACCGCATGAACCGTGCGCGCCTGGCGCCCTACGTGAAGGGCAAGCGCGTACTGGACCTGTTCAGCTACATCGGCGGCTGGGGTGTACAGGCAGGTGCCTTTGGTGCCAGCGAAGTGTTCTGCGTGGATGCGTCTGGCTTCGCCCTGGACGGCGTTGAACGTAACGCGGCCTTGAACGGTATCAGCGAAAAGCTGACCTGCATCGAGGGTGACGTGTTCGAGGCCCTGCGCGAGCTGAAAGCGGCCGAAGAACGTTTTGACGTGATCATCGCCGACCCGCCCGCCTTCATCAAACGCAAGAAAGACCTGAAAAACGGTGAAGCGGCCTACCGGCGCCTGAACGAGCAGGCCATGCGCATGCTGAGCAAGGACGGCATTCTGGTGAGCGCTTCCTGCTCGATGCACCTGCCGGAAGACGACCTGCACAACATCCTGCTGACCAGCGCCCGCCACCTGGACCGCAATATGCAGTTGCTGGAACGCGGCGGCCAGGGCCCGGACCACCCGGTGCACCCGGCCATCGCCGAAACCCGCTACATCAAGAGCATCACCTGCCGGTTGCTGCCCAACAGCTGACCTGCGCGACAAGGGGCCGCTCGGCGGCCCCTCATCCATGCCCTTGCAGGTTAAAGCGCCAGTACCTGCGTGGCGATGCCGAAATACACCAGCACACCCGCCGCATCGGCAATCGATGTGATCAACGGGCCACTGGCCGTCGCGGGGTCCAGCCGCAAGCGGCTGAGCAGAAACGGCAGGCTCATGCCGATCAGGCTGCCCACCATCACGATCACCACCATGCTGCTGGCAACGATCAGTGCAATCTCCGGCCCGCCGCGCAGCAGCCCCAGCGCCGCCACGGCAACAGCCATGGTGCAGCCCAACAGCAACGCTACCCCGAACTCCCGGCCCAGCATGCGTGCCCAGTCGCGCAGCATGACTTCGCCGGTGGCCAGCCCGCGCACCATCAACGTTGCCGACTGGGAGCCGGCATTGCCGCCGCTGTCTACCAGCAATGGCAGGAAGAACACCAACGCGATGTTGGCAGCGATCGTTTCTTCAAAGGCTGCGATGCCGGCCCCCGAAAACAGGTTGCCGAACACCAGCAACACCAGCCACAGCACGCGCTTGCGGTACAGCAGTCCAAGCGTGGCATGCCGCAGGTTGCCTATGTGGTTGGTGATGGAAGCACCCTTGTGGAAGTCTTCGGTGGCTTCGCGGCGTTGCGCTTCGAGCGCCGCGTTCACGTCCGAACCTGGGGTGTTTTTTTCGATTTGCTGTTGCATGAAGTTCTCCAGGCGCCGATGCAGGCGCCTGCAGACCTCAACCACACGGGCTCAAGCCTTCGGCAGCCCTGGCGACGGCGCGCTCAGTGCCAGATTGCAGTTCGTTGGGAACCGGTAACTGGGAAGGTCCATTGAGGATGTATCTCGTGTAACCGCACATGCGGCGGCCGGATGATAGTGATAGGTGGCAGCAAGGTCAGCCCTTTGCAGGGCATTTCAGACGTTTCCTACAGGCACCGGTAACAAGCCCAAAACCGCCGTCCAGGCACATCGTCGTTCCCTCCCCGCCTCAGCGGTGTAGAATCGGCCTATTCATCGCCAGTCATCCCCGGCGGGTTTATGAGCTCTGGTCAAGCACGCGGCGATCCCGCGCGGTCTTCGGCCCCATCCGTGCCTGTGGCAACCGGCCTGCGGTACAAAGGACAAGAGAAGCTCACTCCCCTTTTTGTGACCTGATTAAGCCGCCAGGAGTGCTTCATGCCTGATTATCGTTCCAAGACTTCCACCCACGGCCGCAACATGGCCGGCGCCCGTGCCCTGTGGCGCGCCACCGGCATGAAAGACGACGACTTCAAGAAGCCGATCATCGCCATCGCCAACTCGTTCACCCAGTTCGTCCCAGGTCACGTACACCTGAAGGACCTGGGCCAGCTGGTTGCCCGCGAAATCGAGCGCGCCGGTGGCGTGGCCAAGGAATTCAACACCATCGCGGTCGACGACGGCATCGCCATGGGCCATGACGGCATGCTGTATTCGCTGCCAAGCCGCGAAATCATCGCCGACGCCGTGGAGTACATGGTCAATGCCCACTGTGCTGACGCCATCGTGTGCATCTCCAACTGCGACAAGATCACCCCGGGCATGCTCATGGCCGCCCTGCGCCTGAACATCCCGGTGATCTTCGTGTCCGGCGGCCCGATGGAGGCCGGCAAGACCAAACTGGCCAACCATGGCCTGGACCTGGTGGACGCCATGGTCATCGCCGCCGATAGCACGGCGTCCGACGAGAAGGTCGCCGAGTACGAGCGCAGCGCCTGCCCGACGTGCGGCTCCTGCTCCGGCATGTTCACGGCCAACTCCATGAACTGCCTGACCGAGGCCCTGGGGCTGGCACTGCCGGGCAATGGCTCGACCCTGGCCACTCACTCCGACCGCGAGCAGCTGTTCCTTACGGCTGGCCGTACCATCGTCGAGCTGTGCAAACGCTATTACGGCGAGAACGACGAGTCGGTGCTGCCGCGCAACATCGCCAACTTCAAGGCGTTCGAAAACGCCATGATGCTCGACATCGCCATGGGTGGCTCGACCAACACCATCCTGCACTTGCTGGCAGCCGCCCAGGAGGCCGAAGTGGCCTTCGATCTGCGGGACATCGACCGCCTGTCGCGCAAGGTGCCACAGCTGTGCAAAGTGGCGCCGAACATCCAGAAGTACCACATGGAAGATGTGCACCGCGCGGGCGGCATCTTCAGCATCCTCGGTTCGCTGGCACGTGGCGGCTTGCTGCACACCGACCTGCCGACCGTTCACAGCCGCAGCATGGAAGAAGCCATCGCCAAATGGGACATCACCCAGACCGACGATGAGGCCGTGCACACGTTCTTCAAGGCAGGCCCTGCCGGCATCCCGACCCAAACCGCGTTCAGCCAGTCCACCCGCTGGCCAAGCCTGGACCTGGACCGCGCCGAGGGGTGTATCCGCAGCGCCGAGCACGCCTACTCGCAAGAGGGCGGGCTGGCCGTGCTGTACGGCAACATCGCCCAGGACGGTTGCGTGGTGAAAACTGCCGGCGTCGATGAGTCGATCCTGGTGTTCGAGGGCAATGCGAAGATCTTCGAAAGCCAGGACAGCGCCGTGCGTGGCATTCTCGCCGACGAGGTGAAGGCCGGCGACATCGTCATCATCCGCTACGAAGGCCCCAAAGGTGGCCCGGGCATGCAGGAAATGCTGTACCCCACCTCCTACCTGAAGTCCAAGGGCCTGGGCAAAGCCTGCGCATTGCTCACCGACGGCCGCTTCTCGGGCGGCACCTCGGGCCTGTCCATCGGCCATGCCTCACCGGAGGCCGCAGCAGGCGGTGCCATCGGCCTGGTGCGCGACGGCGACAAGGTGCTGATCGACATCCCCAACCGCTCGATCAACCTGCAGGTCAGCGATGAAGAACTGGCACACCGCCGCATCGAGCAGGACAAGAAAGGCTGGAAACCCGCCGAAGTACGCCCACGCAAGGTAACCACCGCCCTCAAGGCCTACGCCCTGTTGGCGACCAGTGCCGACAAGGGTGCAGTGCGGAACAAGGCGATGCTGGACGGGCTTTGAAGCTGCAGTTGCTCGGGTGGGTTACAGGGGCCGCTTTGCGGCCCCTTTTTGCAGCCCGACCTACTGAATCTGCTCCGGCGTCACAATCACCCAGTTCTTGTCTGCAGTCACCGGCAACCCTTCCTTGGCCTGGGCCGCCGCCTGCTTGGCGATCATCCCGTTCAGCTGGTCCATGTACTTGGCCTTGCGGTTTATCCACAGGTGAATACCCCCCTTGCCAACATCCACCCCATGGAACTGCATATAGCCATCGCTTGTGGGCGTGTCGCCGCCTACCAGCACGGGTTTCTTCCACTCATCGATGTACGTCAGGATGGCGGCCTGCTTGCCGGCCATCCAGGTAGCCGGCGTCCACAGGTAAGGGGTGAGTACAAGACGCTCGTTGGCCTTGGGGTCATAGTGCCCGGCGCTGATCTGCTTGCGCGCGGTGGTGAGCGCGCCGCTGGCGGGGTCCTTGAGCAGCAGGCTGACGCCGATCACGTTCTGGGGTTTGACGTTGTAGCCGTACTTGGGGTCTGACGCGACCATGCGCACCAGTTCCTCGGACGCTGCGGAAATCACGTACACGTCGATGCCGTTTTCCATCAGCTTGTTGTACAGCTCGGCCTGGCCCTTGAATACCTTGGGCGGCTGAACGTCCAGGGTCTTGACCTGATCGCCCTCGTAGTAGGTCGCGGGGATGGGCGCTGTGCTGGCCATCAGCTCATCCACCTGCTGTTTCAACTGTTGCAGGGTGAACCCCGAAAACACCTGGGCGACCCAGGGGTAGCAGACCATATCGTCGACCTCGCACAGCCGATTGTAGTAGCTGTACAGGCTCTCCTTGTGCTCAGCGGTATCCTTGAACGGCATCAGTTTCAAAGAGGGGTCGAGCTTTTCACGGGTCAGCAGGCCCTTGTTCTCCATGAACGGCAGCAGCGCCTCCTCAAGGTCATAGCGGTAGCTGGTGTTGTCCATATCGAACACCGCGTAGTTACCTTTGTTGGCGTTGGCGGCAATCATGCTGTCGAGCTGCTTGGCCGCCTCAGGGGGCCAATGGGTGAGCTCGGTGGCCATGGTTTCGATACTCACCAGCGAGGCGAGGAAAAAGGCGAGGGTCTTCGGCGCGAACGTCATGTACGAATCTCCTGAAGTGACCCAGCAACGCTAGTGCAACTGCTGCAATTGGCAAACCCCGGATCACGACCCCAAAGCCGCCACGAACGCCTTGCGCATGACTGTGCACGACAACCCGTTATTCCAAAAACGACTATGCACATTCCATTTAGGTATAAATTCGTTTGTTTTCAGGCTGTTAGCATTTCCGTTCGCAATCGCTCACAGAGGCGATGCCCCTTATCGCTTTTCTCGCTGGAGCTTCAATGAACCTGCCGCTGTCACTCAACCTGCTGGCATTCCTGGCCCTGTTGCTGGGCCTGGCACAAACCCGCCGCACGCAATGGAGCCTGGCCAAGAAAGTACTGCTGGGCCTGGCAATGGGCGTGGCGTTCGGCCTGGTGCTGCACAGCATCTATGGTGCCGGCCACCCGGTGCTGAAGGCCACTATCGGCTGGCTGGACCTGGTCGGCAATGGCTATGTCGGCTTGCTGCAGATGATCGTGATGCCGCTGATCTTCGCCTCCATCCTCAGCGCAGTGGCGCGCCTTCACAATGCATCGTCCCTGGGGCGCATCAGTGTGCTCAGCATCGGTACGCTGCTGCTGACCACGGCCATCGCTGCACTGATCGGCATCGTGTTGACCAACCTGTTCGGCCTGAGCGCCGAGGGGCTGGTGGCCGGCGCGCAGGAAAGCGCACGCATGCAGGTTATCCACAGCGACTATGCAGGCAAGGTCGCCGATCTCAACATCCCGCAACTGCTGCTCTCGTTCATCCCCAGCAACCCGGTTGGGGATTTGGCACGGGCCAAACCGACGTCGATCATCAGCGTGGTGATCTTTGCCGTGTTCATCGGCCTGGCAGCATTGCAACTGATCAAGGACGACGCCGAAAAGGGCCAGCGCGCCCTGTCGGCCATCGATACCCTGCAGGCCTGGGTAATGCGCCTGGTGCGCGTGGTGATGAAGCTCACGCCCTACGGCGTGCTGGCGCTGATGACCAAGGTGGTAGCCAGCTCCAACCTGGAAGACATCCTCAAGCTGGGCAGTTTCGTGGTGGTGTCCTACCTGGGCCTGGGGCTGATGTTCGTGGTGCACGCCATCATCCTGGCCTCGACCGGCGTGAGCCCGCTGCGCTTCTTCCGCAAGGTGTGGCCGGTGCTTACCTTTGCCTTCACCAGCCGTTCCAGCGCAGCCAGTATTCCTCTGAACATCGAAGCGCAGACACGCCGCCTGGGTGTGCCGCAGTCGATTGCCAGCTTCAGTGCATCGTTCGGTACCACCATTGGCCAGAACGGCTGCGCCGGCTTGTACCCGGCCATGCTGGCGGTAATGGTGGCACCGGCCGTGGGCATCGACACCTTCGACCCACTGTGGATCGCCACCCTGGTGGCCATCGTCACCCTGAGCTCTGCGGGGGTGGCAGGCGTAGGTGGCGGCGCCACGTTCGCCGCACTGATCGTGCTGCCGGCCATGGGCTTGCCGGTTGAGCTGGTGGCCTTGCTGATTTCGGTGGAACCCCTGATCGACATGGGGCGCACGGCATTGAACGTCAACGGTTCGATGACCGCAGGCGTGGTGACCAGCCAGTTGCTGAAAGAAACCGACAAGGCAGTGCTGGCAGACGACGAGCACGCCGAGCTGAGCCATACCTGAGGTTAACAGAGGTGGGGGCGGGCTCGCCGGCCCCCACGTAACCGCCCGCTGTCAAACCCTGTCCCACACCTCAAACTGATACCCAGGCTTCCCCTCCTCCACCTGGGCCTCGCTGGACACCAGTGCCCACTGTTGCGGGTCGAACGCCGGGAACCAGGCGTCGCCCTCGGGCGACAACGCCACCCGGGTCAGGTACATACGGCTGACCAGCCCTTTCTCCAGTGCCTGCCCATACAGCTGCGCACCGCCGATCAGCATCAGCTCGTCGACGCCCTGTTCACGCGCCCACTGCTCGGCACGCACCAGCGCCTGCTCCAGCGAACCGAACACTTCGGCGCCAGCCAGCGCCAGGCCCGGTTGCCGGCTGACCACAATGTTCAGCCGCCCTGGCAGTGGCCGGCCCAGCGAATCCCAGGTCTTGCGGCCCATGATGATCGGCTTGCCCAAGGTGGTGGCCTTGAAATACCTGAAGTCCCCCGGCAGGTGCCAGGGCATGGAGTTGTCGATACCTATCACGCGGTTTTCGGCATACGCCGCGATCAGGCTGAGGGGCAGTGATGTATTCATGCCAGCGAGAATAGCACCGGCCGGGTGGGTTATGCTTCTGCCCAGACCTGTGCAATGGAAGACTTCGTGACTGCCCTCACCCCACTGGACAAGCGCTGGCTTACCGAAGCAGTACGCCTGCGCGAGGAACACGCCGGCCCGCTGGAAGACCAGGAAGCCAACCGCCGCGCCCGCCAGCAAGGCGGCGAGCTGGCGACCCGGGTGGAAACCCGTGCGTTGCTGCTGGCAGACCGCGACGGCATGACCACGGCGCTGCGCCACTGGAAACAAGGCGCCCGTCTGGCCTTGCTGGCATTGCTGCTGATGGCGGTGCTCAGTGGTGCAGGGCTGGCGCTGGCAGCCCTGGGCGACGGGCAACGCCCGGTGAACGTGTTCTGGGCCTTGGGCAGCCTGCTTGGCCTGAACCTGCTGATGCTGCTGGGCTGGGCCGCCGGCTTCATGCTCAGCGGCGAGCAGGGTGCGGTGTTTGGCCGGTTTTGGCTGTGGTTGAGTGAGCGCTTTGCCAGGGATGCCAAGGCCGCGCAGTTGGCGCCGGCACTGCTGGTGCTGTTGCAACGCCAGCGCCTGAACCGCTGGGTGCTGGGCCTGCTGGTCAACAGCCTGTGGCTGGTGGCGATGCTCAGCGCCATGGGGGTGATGCTGGCACTGCTTGCCACCCGGCGCTACGGCTTTGTGTGGGAAACCACCCTGCTGGCCGCCGACCCGTTCATCTCCCTGACCCAGGCACTGGGGGCGCTGCCTGGGCTACTGGGCTTTGCGGTACCCGACCCGGCCATGGTCCGCGCCAGCGGCGACACGCTGCCGGCGCTGGCCTTGACCCGCCAGGCCTGGGCCAGCTGGCTGCTGGGTGTGGTGCTGGTATTCGGGCTGCTCCCGCGCCTGCTGCTGGCCGGGCTGTGCCTGTGGCGTTGGCGGCAAGGCCGTAGCCGCCTGGTGCTGGACCTGAACCTGCCCGGCTATGCGTCACTGCGCGAGGCACTGATGCCCCACAGCGAGCGCATGGGCGTGCAGGACGACGCACCTGAAAGCCTGCCGGCGTTCACGGCAGGCAAAATGCCGGGCGACGGCAGCGGCGGCCTGTTGGTCGGCCTGGAGCTGGACGACCAGCGGCCCTGGCCACCCGCGCTACCCGCAGGCGTGACCGACGCCGGCGTGCTCGACAGCCGTGAGTCGCGCAACCACCTGCTTGAACAGTTGGGCCGTTTCCCCCCGGCGCGCCTGGCCATCGCCTGTGACCCAAGCCGCTCCCCTGACCGCGGTAGCCTGGCCCTGCTGGCCGAGCTGGCGCGCACGGCCGGTAGCACGCGGGTCTGGCTGCTGCCAGCAACCCCTGGGCTGACGGTGGACGCCCAACGCCTGGGCGATTGGCACGAAGCCCTTGATCGCCTTGGCCTGCACCATGGCGAGGCGCCTCCATTGACCTGGCTGGAGCTTGGCCATGACTGAGCCACTTAAACTGGCCGTGGTTGGCCACACCAACGTCGGCAAGACCTCGCTGCTGCGCACGCTTACCCGTGACGTCGGCTTTGGCGAGGTATCGCACCGCCCCAGCACCACCCGTCACGTGGAAGGGGCGCGCCTGTCGGTGGGCGGCGAACCCCTGCTGGAGCTGTACGACACCCCCGGCCTGGAAGATGCCATCGCCCTGCTCGACTACCTCGAGCGCCTGGAGCGCCCCGGTGAACGGCTCGATGGCCCGGCACGGCTGCAGCGCTTTTTGCAGGGCAGCGAAGCACGCCAGCGTTTCGAACAGGAGGCCAAGGTGCTGCGCCAATTACTGGCAAGCGATGCCGGGCTGTACGTCATTGATGCGCGCGAGCCGGTGCTGGCCAAGTACCGAGACGAGCTTGAGGTACTGGCCAGCTGCGGCAAGCCGCTGCTGCCGGTGCTCAATTTTGTCGCCAGCCAGCAACACCGCGAGCCCCAATGGCGTGAAGCCCTTGCCAGGCTTGGGCTTCACGCGTTGGTGCGGTTCGACAGCGTGGCCCCGCCCGAGGATGGTGAGCGGCGCCTCTACGAAAGCCTGGCCCTGCTGCTGGAAAACGCCCGCCCCAACCTGCAGCGGCTGATCGACGACCAGCAGGCGCAGCGCCTGGCCCGCCGGCAAAGCGCCAAACGCCTGATCGCCGAACTGCTGCTGGACTGCGCTGCATGCCGGCGCAGCGTCGCGGCCGAGCCTGCGGCAGAAGCCCAGGCCATCGGGGCATTACGTGATGATGTGCGCCAGCGTGAACAGCGCTGCGTCGAGGCCCTGTTGAAGCTGTATGCCTTTCGCCGCGAGGATGCCCATGCCAACGACCTGCCGCTGCTCGATGGGCGCTGGGGTGACGACCTGTTCAACCCCGAAACCCTCAAGCTGCTGGGGGTGCGCCTGGGCAGTGGCGTAGCGGCCGGGGCAGCAGCTGGCGCCGGGGTCGACCTGCTGGTCGGCGGCCTGACGTTAGGTGCTGCAGCGTTGGCCGGGGCCATCGCCGGCGGCGCGCTGCAAACAGCCCGCAGCTATGGTTCACGGCTGATGGGCAAACTGAAGGGCAAGCGTGAGCTGACGGTGGACGATACCGTGCTGCGCTTATTGGCCCTGCGTCAGCAGCAGTTGCTGGTGGCGCTGGAAAACCGGGGGCATGCGGCCCAGCACAGCATTCTTCTGGGTGAGCTGGATGAAAAGGCCTGGCGGCAGGGCAAGTTGCCAGAGGCGCTGGTCAGTGCCCGTGCCCATCCGCAGTGGTCCACCCTCAACCCAGGGGCGAAAGTGAACCAGCCACAACGGCAAGAGCAACTGGACGCGCTGGCCCAGCAGCTTTAACGCCCCAGGCCGCTAGTACCCTCTACTTGCGCAACAGACGAAGGCCGTTGAACACCACCAGCAAACTCACGCCCATGTCGGCGAACACGGCCATCCACATGGTGGCCATGCCCGCGAAGGTAATGGCCAGGAAGATCGCCTTGATGCCCAATGCCAGCACGATGTTCTGCATGAGGATGGCTGCGCTTTGCCGCGAAAGCCTGATGAAGGCCGGGATCTTGCGCAAATCGTCGTCCATCAGCGCCACATCGGCGGTTTCGATGGCGGTATCGGTGCCTGCTGCGGCCATGGCGAAGCCCACTTCGGCCCGCGCCAGGGCCGGCGCATCATTGATCCCGTCACCGACCATACCCACCCGATGGCCCTCGGCATACAGCGCTTCGATGCTTTTGAGCTTGTCGGCAGGCAGCAGATTACCCTCGGCACGGTCGATCCCCACTACCGCGGCAATGGCCTGGGCAGTATGTGGGTTGTCACCGGTCAGCATCACGGTCTTGATGCCCAGTTCATGCAGCTCGGCAATGGCCTGACGGCTGGTTTCCTTGACGGTATCGGCCACCGCGAACAGTGCCAGCGGGCCGGAGCTGTCCAGTAACAGCACCACGGTCTTGCCCTGGCGCTCCAGCACGTCCAGCTGGGCTTCAAGCTCGGGCGAACACAACCCCAGCTCTTCCACCAGGCGGTGATTGCCCAGGTGATACACCTGACCCTCGATGGTACCGCGCACGCCACGGCCAGCCAGTGCGGCGAAGTCCTGCACCTCCTGGGTGGCCACGCCTTGTGCCTGGCCAAACTGTGCAATGGCACGCGACACCGGGTGGTCGGAGCGCCCGCCCAGGCTGGCGGCCAGTGCCTGGGCACGGCCTTCGAACAGCGGCTGCAGCACGGTGGCGTCGGTTTGCACCGGCTTGCCGTGGGTAATGGTGCCGGTTTTGTCCAGCGCCAGGAAATCCAGGTGTCGGCCCCCTTCCAGGTACACGCCACCCTTGATCAGGATGCCCTTGCGGGCCGCAGCGGCCAGGCCACTGACGATGGTCACCGGGGTGGAAATCACCAGGGCACAGGGGCAGGCCACCACCAGCAGCACCAGCGCACGGTAGATCCAGTCGAACCAGGCGCCACCCGTGAACAGCGGCGGAAGAATCGCCACCGCCAGCGCGATGGCGAATACCACCGGGGTGTAGATGCGCGAGAAACGGTCAACGAAGCGCTGGGTAGGCGCCCGTGCGCCCTGGGCCTGTTCGACAGCCTTGATGATGCGTGCCAGGGTCGACTGGCCGGCGGCCGCCGTGGCGCGGAACTCCAGCGCCCCGGCCTGGTTGATGGTGCCGGCGAACAGCTTGTCGCCCACGGCCTTTTCCACAGGCAGGCTTTCGCCCGTAATCGGCGCCTGGTCGACACTCGACTGACCACTGGTGACCTCGCCATCCAGGCCGATGCGCTCACCAGGGCGCACCCTGACCAGCGCGCCGATGGCCACTTCGCGCACATCAACCTCACGCCACTGGCCGTCGGCCTGTTGCACCGTGGCCATGTCCGGCGTCAGTTGCATCAACCCGCTGATGGCATTGCGTGCGCGGTCCAGTGAGCGAGCCTCGATCAACTCGGCGACGGTGAACAGCACCATCACCATGGCAGCTTCAGGCCACTGGCCGATCAACAACGCGCCGGTCACGGCAATGCTCATCAGGGCGTTGATGTTGAGGTTGCGGTTTTTCAGGGCGATCCAGCCCTTTTTGTAGGTGCCAAGGCCGCACCCCAGAATGGCCGCCAGTGCCAATGCCGCCACTACCCATTGCGGGGCCAGTTGAGCAAAGTGCACGATTTCAGCAGCGATCGCCGCCACGCCTGACAAGGCCAGCGGCCACCAGCGGCTCTTCACCGGCTGGGCGGCAGTGGCAGCGCCGTCATCCTCGTCACCCAGCGGCTCGGCTTTCATGCCCAGGCTGTCGATGGCCCGCTCGATTTCGGCGGTACCCTGCAAGGTATGACGCACACCCAGCACGCGGTTGATGAGGTTGAACTCCAGTTGCTCGATGCCGGCCAGGCGGCCCAGCTTGTCCTGGATAAGCGTCTGCTCGGTAGGGCAGTCCATGGCATCAATGCGGAACCGGCTCAGTTGCGCCTGGTCGCTGGCCTTGTCGGTCAGCTGTACCAGGGCCGGCGCCGCTTGCGAGCCACAGCAAGCGTGCGCATGCGGGGCATGGTTGTGCCTGGCATGGCTATGGGCGTGATCGCCGTGGTCGTGATCAGGCTTGTGGTCGTGGCTGACAGGCTGGTTCATGGGGTGTCCTTAAATGGCCTGTTGCCAAGTGAACACCCTGTAGCCACTATAGGGTCAAGCCATTACGGGGGATGAGTGATGAAAATCGGCGAATTGGCCAAGGCAACCGAGTGTGCGGTAGAAACCATCCGCTATTACGAGCGCGAGCAACTGTTGCCGGAGCCCGCCCGCACCGATGGCAACTACCGGCTATACACCCAGGCCCACGTGGAGCGCCTGACGTTCATCCGCAACTGCCGCACGCTCGACATGACCCTGGAAGAAATACGCAGCCTGCTGCAACTGCGCGACAGCCCCCAGGCCTCCTGTGGCAGCGTGAACGCGCTGATCGACGAGCATATCGAGCACGTCCAGGCACGCATCGACGGCCTGGTAGCGTTGCAGGAGCAACTGGTGGACCTGCGCCGCCGCTGTAACAGGCAGGGGGCAGAATGCGCGATCTTGCAACAGCTGGAGACCAATGGCGCGGTTTCAGTGCCTGATGTGGAGCATTCACATGTCGGCCGAAGCCACGGCCACTGATTCTGTACGCTAGACCGCCATCGGCGCTGTCATCGGCGCATGGTGCTCGTACCCTTGCAGCCAGAAATCACCCGGCTCGATCTGCTCCAGCCATTGCGGCTCGTACTTGCCAGTCTCGGCAAACGCCGGCACGCGGTCGCTGATCACCAGCTTGGGCGCCTCCAGCGGCTCACGCTTGAGCTGCTCGTTGAGCATGTCCAGGTGGTTTTCATACACATGGGCATCGCCAATGAAATACGTGAACCAGCGCGGGGTGTAACCGGTCAGTCGGCCGAACAGCGACAGCAACGCCGCGCCCTCGGTCAGGTTGAACGGTGTGCCCAGGCCCAAGTCGTTGGAGCGAATGTACAACGTCAGGGAAATCTCGCGGGTTTCGACGTTAGGGTGGAACTGGTACAGCAGGTGGCACGGCGGCAGCGCCATTTCATCCAGCTGGGCGCAGTTCCAGCCGTGGAACAGGATGCGCCGGCTGCCCGGGTCGTTGGCGATGGTGTCCAGGCACTGACGCACCTGATCGATGGCCTTGTACAGGATGACAAACGCCACACCGTTTTCTTCGTCCTGGGCAATGCGGCGAAAACCTGCCAGCTCGGCTTTCTCGATGGCCGCCGGGTTGCTCAGCGGGATGCGTTTGTAGCCCGGCCATTGGCGCCATTGCACGCCGTAGATCTCGCCCAGGTCGTCATGCCCCTGGCGGAACGGGTTGGCCAGCCACTGGGCATTTTCGTTGGCGTTCTGGTCCCAGACCTTGCAACCCAGTTCACGGAATTCACCCGCGTTACGTACGCCGCGCAAGAACCCGACCATTTCGCCGATGGCCGACTTGAACGCCAGCTTGCGGGTGGTGATGGCGGGGAAGCCTTTTTGCAGGTCGAAGCGCAGCATGGCACCCGGCAGGCTGATGGTGCGGATGCCGGTGCGGTTTTCCTGCAGCGTGCCGTTGTCGATGACGTCGCGGACCAGGTCCAGATACTGTTTCATGGCTTACCTGTAGCAAATACGGCAGGGGGATCGCCCCTGCCGTGGGATTAATCAGGCGGGTGTCGCCGTGGGCTTGCGATTATAAGCCCACCAGATCAGGCCAATGCCAGCCAGGATCATGGGCACGCAGAGAATCTGACCCATGGTCAGCCAACCCCAGGCGATGTAGCCCAGCTGGGCGTCCGGCACACGTACGAACTCCACGATGAAGCGGAAGATGCCGTAGAACAAGGCGAACATGCCGGACACCGCCATGGTTGGCCGTGGCTTGCGCGAGAACAGCCAGAGAATGGCGAACAGCGCCACGCCTTCAAGCGCGAACTGATACAGCTGCGACGGGTGGCGCGGCAGCTGCGCCGGGTCGCTGAACGGCGGGAAGATCATCGCCCAAGGCACGTCGGTAGGCTTGCCCCACAGCTCGGCGTTGATGAAGTTGCCAATGCGCCCTGCGCCCAGGCCGATGGGTACCAGCGGGGCAACGAAGTCCATCAGTTCGAAGAACGACTTGTGGTTGCGCTTGCCGAACCACAGCGCCGCCAGCATCACGCCGATGAAGCCGCCGTGGAACGACATGCCGCCCTTCCACACCTCAAGGATCAGGGTGGGGTTGGACAGGTAGGCATGCAGGTCGTAGAACAATACATAGCCCAGCCGCCCACCGACAATTACCCCCATCGACAGCCAGAACACCAGGTCGGAGAGCTTTTCCCGGCTCCAAGTGGGATCGAAGCGGTTCAGGCGCCGCGTGGCGAGCAGCCAGGCGCCGCCGATACCAACCAGGTACATCAGCCCGTACCAGTGAATCTTCAATGGCCCCAGGGCCACCGCCACGGGGTCTATCTGCGGGTAAGGCAGCATGTAACTTCCTCTTGGTTCAAATCAAAAAACTCAGGCCGACACTGAACAGCAGTGCCGCAAACAGGCGCTTGAGCAGGCGTGGCGACAGCCTATGAGCCAGGCGCGCGCCAAAACGTGCGAAAAACATGCTGGTGACTGCGATACCCACCAGTGCCGGCAGGTACACATACCCGACGCTGTTGGGCGGCAGGTTTGCCTCGTGCCAGCCCAACAGCATGAAACTGAGCGCACTGGCCACGGCAATGGGCAGGCCGCAGGCCGACGATGTGGCCACCGCCTGCTGCATCGGCAGGCTGCGCCAGGTGAGGAACGGCACGGTCAGTGAGCCCCCACCGATGCCAAAGATGGCGGAGGCCCAGCCAATGACGCCACCGGCCGCGATCAGCCCAGGCTTGCCCGGGATACCACGGCTGGCCTTGGGCTTGAGGTCCAGCGCCATCTGCACAGCGATGACCAGGGCGAATACGCCGATGATCTTCTGCAGCATCGGCCCCTGGATCAACGAGGCCGTCTTGGCGCCGATACCGGCGCCCAGCAGGATACCCAATGTCATCCAGGCGAAGATCGGCCACTGCACCGCGCGCTTGCGGTGGTGTTCGAGCACGGCGTTGATCGAGGTGAAGACGATGGTTGCCAGTGAGGTGCCGACCGCCAGATGTGTCAGCACCGAGGCATCGAAACCCTGCAAGGTGAAGCTGAACACCAGCACGGGCACGATGATGATCCCACCCCCCACGCCGAACAGCCCGGCGAGTACCCCGGCGCATGCACCCAACAGCAGATAGAGCACGAATTCCATTCGGCATCCCCCGAAAAATCAATCCGGCATGGTAACGGAAGCCGGCCTTGGCGCTCTAGTGAACTCTGCATCACGATGGATCTGCATTGTTACCCTGGGTACAGTGGCAGAAAACAGGGAGGCCGGGCCCATGTGCCTGATCGTATTCGCCTGGCGGCCAGGGCATGCCCTGCCGCTGATCGTGGCGGGCAACCGCGACGAGTTCTATGCCCGCCCTACCCAGGCCCTTGCCCCATGGGACGATGCACCCGGCGTGCATGCCGGCCGCGACCTAGAAGCGGGTGGAACCTGGTTGGGTGTGGGGCCCCGGGGGCGGTTCGCAGCGCTGACCAACATTCGTGACCCCGGCCAGCCCCTTGGCCCCCGCTCACGGGGCGAACTGGTAGCGGCTTACCTGCAGGGTGAACTGGGGGTTGAGGCCTACCTGGACGAGGTGGCCGGCCGTAGCGGCCAGTATTCCGGGTTCAACCTGTTGGTAGGTGATGGGCAGCGGCTGGGCTATGTGAATGCCCGCGAGGCTGCTCCGCGCCTGCTGGGGGCTGGGGTCTACGGGCTTTCCAATGCAGGCCTGGATACTCCGTGGCCAAAGTTGGTGAAGGCACGCAGCCGGCTGGAAAATCTTTTGGAAACGGCAGAGCCGGATGTGCTGCTGGCATTGCTGGCGGATAACCAGCCTGCTGCTGACGGTGAATTACCGGAGACAGGCGTGGGGGTGGCAACGGAGAGGTTGCTGTCCAGCGTGTTCATCGCCAGCCAGAACTACGGCACCCGGGCGAGCACAGTGCTGATTGTGGATGCCGAGGGTAGGCGGCGGATGGTAGAGCGCAGTTTCGGGCCCTTTGGGGGGCATTTGGGTGAGGTGGTATTGGACGTGTGAGGCCAGCCGCGCGACCGCCTTGGCGCATGGCGCGATATCATGGCGTACAAACAGGGCGGCCGCGCGCGCCCTCACAGGCGTGACTGGCCCGAAACAAACGTAGGAGCGAGCGCAGCTCGCGAT
>NZ_JACVVG010000110.1:0-325 GCF_016647875.1 Pseudomonas sp. S36
ATTCGCCGTCAGAGTCGCGGTGGTGGTATCGATCGAATCGTTGATCGTGGTGACGGCTGGAGTCGGGTTAGGAGTCAGCTGTTCGAAATTGCCGCCAACCGCATCTTTGATTGTCACGCTGACAGTAGAATTGTTGCCACCGTTGTAAACGTCATTGGGCGGGGTTTGGAAGTCGATGCTGCCCTGAGTTTTGCCCGCTTCAACAGTAATGACCTGGCCATTGGACAGGGTCACCGTTACCGGCGTTTGAGCCGGGTTGGTTAGCGTCACGGTGTAAGTGATCACACCACCTTCAGTGACCGACGGGTTCGCCGTCAAGGTCGCG
>NZ_JACVVG010000111.1:0-322 GCF_016647875.1 Pseudomonas sp. S36
ACCGGCGCAGGGCGATGATGTCTTCAAAGACGAAGGCAAAATCGAAGTGGGCATCATCAAGGCCGAAGTCCCGAACGCCACGTTCGAGAACCTGGTTATCGGCGGCCCAGCTTCGGTGAACGTCACCGACACCATCAGCAAGGTCACCGCGGTGCTGTCTGTGGATAACAACACCGTGGTCGAAGGTGGCAAGATCACCTATACGGTCACCTTGGTGAGCGAAGACAGCAGCCTGCCAGTCACTGGTCACGGTGGTGTGACCGTGACCCTCACCGGTGGCACCCAGGTGTTCATCGCTGCCGGCTCCGCCAGCGGCACCGTG
>NZ_JACVVG010000112.1:0-312 GCF_016647875.1 Pseudomonas sp. S36
CTTTTTGTCGCGTTTGACAAAAAGTGACTCGCCGTAAGGGCGAAAAGGTGACTAAGCGTCGACCTAGCAAATGAACCCTGCCCCGTTATCAACACCCACGCTTATATATATCCGAGCTGGTTTAAAAGAATGGGCATCTGAATCGAGTAGACCTGCTGAAGCGTCAGGGGCGCTTACTCACCTTTCCGCCCTTACGGCGGGTTACTTTTTGTCTTGGCAAAAAGTAACCAAAAACCGCCCGCTCCCGTCATCCGGCCCCTGCGCTGCGCTCCGGGGTCCCCTCGCTCCGGGCTTGCTCCCGGGAGGACCGCG
>NZ_JACVVG010000113.1:0-311 GCF_016647875.1 Pseudomonas sp. S36
GGACAAGGACCTGACCGTCACCCTGAGCAACAACGCCACCGTGGTGTTCAAGGCGGGCGAGACGACCAAGTCCTATGCCGCTCCGGCCCAAGGCGATGATGTCTTCAAAGATGAAGGCAAAATCCAAGTGGGCATCACAAAGGCCGAAGTTCCGAACGCCTCGTTCGAGAACCTGGTCATCGGCGGCCCAGCTTCGGTGAATGTGACCGACACCATCAGCAAGGTCACCGCGGTGCTGTCTGTGGATAGCACCACCGTGATCGAAGGCGGCAAGATCACCTACACCGTCACCCTGGTGAGCGAAGACAGCA
>NZ_JACVVG010000114.1:0-296 GCF_016647875.1 Pseudomonas sp. S36
TGTGGGAGCGGCTTCAGCCGCGAACACCGGCAAAGCCGGTGCCACACACCGGGTTGCCTGCTTCGCGGGTAAACCCGCTCCCACAGTGATTGCGTCAACTCTGAGATCTTGTGGAAGACAGTTGCTCCCACAGGGAATGTGGTTTGCTTATTGAGTCACTGCGCGCGCGGTAGCGCAGTACGGATTAGTTGATTTAAAAAGCCTGTGGAATTAACTGTCTGCCAACGTTCTGAACGGTGGCATCGATCTTGTGGGAGCGGCTTCAGCCGCGAACACCGGCAAAGCCGGTGCCATAC
>NZ_JACVVG010000115.1:0-295 GCF_016647875.1 Pseudomonas sp. S36
GTGAGAGTAGGTCATCGTCAAGATTCATTTCGCAAAACCCCTATCTGCACAGGCAGGTAGGGGTTTTGTCTTTAAGTAGAAGCTCATGCTTCGTCCTGGCAAGCCGAAAGGTTGCAGAGGAAGGGGGTTGACAGCATTTTCAGATGCTGTAGTATTCGCCTCCCGCTACGAGAGATTGTAGCGAGTCAAGTGTTTGAAGCTAAACGAGTTTCTCGCAAAAACTTCAAAATAAACGCTTGACAGTAAATGAGGAAAGCGTAGAATGCGCGCCTCGGTTGAGACGAAACACTCTCAG
>NZ_JACVVG010000116.1:0-282 GCF_016647875.1 Pseudomonas sp. S36
AACGTTAAACCGACGTTCACCGTACAGATCAACACTGCACTGGCCCACGACTTGGTCGTGACCCTCAGCAACAACGCTCAAGTCACCATCAAGGCTGGCCAGACCAGCGTGTCGTATGAGCACGCGGCGCAGGGCGACGACGTTTATAAAGACTCCGGCGACATTAGCCTGGGCATCAAGTCGGCTGTGGACATTGATGGCCGCACCTTCGAGAACCTGCAACTGGGCGGGGATGCCTCGGTAAAAGTCACTGACACCATCGACGAAGTGGTGGCAAAACTC
>NZ_JACVVG010000117.1:0-280 GCF_016647875.1 Pseudomonas sp. S36
GTAAACGTCATCGCCCTGCGCAGCATGCTCATACGAAGCACTGGTTTGGCCAGCCTTGATGGTGACTTGAGCGTTGTTGCTCAGGGTCACGACCAAGTCGTGTGCCAGTGCAGTGTTGATCTGTACGGTGAACGTCGGTTTGACGTTTTCTGCGACCGAAGTTTGATCAGCCGAGATGGTGACTTGCACCAGATCACCTTGGTTACCCGTGCCTGGAGTACCCGAGCCTGGTTCATCGGTGACAGTCGTGCTGACCGGGGTTTTATCCAGGGTCAGTTGC
>NZ_JACVVG010000118.1:0-277 GCF_016647875.1 Pseudomonas sp. S36
CACCATCTCGGCTGATCAAACTTCGGTCGCGGAAAACGTTAAACCGACCTTTACCGTGCAGATCAACACTGCATTGGCCCACGACTTGGTCGTGACGCTGAGCAACAACGCTCAAGTCACCATCAAGGCTGGCCAGACCAGCGTGTCTTACGAGCACGCTGCGCAGGGCGATGACGTTTATAAAGACTCTGGCGACATTAGCTTGGGTATCAAGTCGGCTGTTGATATCGACGGCCGCACCTTCGAGAACCTGCAACTGGGTGGCGATGCGTCGGTA
>NZ_JACVVG010000119.1:0-266 GCF_016647875.1 Pseudomonas sp. S36
GTAGGAGCGAGCGCAGCTCGCGATGCGCCGCGCGGGCGGCGCTCGATTTCATAGGCGCTGCACCTGTAACGGCGAACACCCTCCCGCCCTACCACAGCCTGTGGGGGCATAAGCCGAGATAGCATGAAGGCCGCTGGGTGCTCGCCACAGCAAGGTCTGTGCCTGTGAGACCGAGCGCCGCCCGCGCGGCGCATCGCGAGCTAAGCTCGCTCCTACGTTTTTTTCGGGCCAATTAGGCCTGCGCCATTTGCGCGCGGACGCCTTGG